>DASVDR010000005.1 GCA_036381015.1 Gammaproteobacteria bacterium | reverse complement strand
GTGATGCCGCGGAGGTCGCTGCCCGTGATGCCGCGGAGATCACTGCCGGTGATGCCTCTCGTAGACTGAGTAGTCGTATCGGCCAGGGCCGGGAACATTACAAAGGCGGCCAAAAATAGCGTTCCGACCCTAGTCGCTGCGACTAGGCAGGCCTGGACCTTAAGCACTTGCGCCCCCCATTTCTTACCGGTGAAACTCGAGCCGCAGGCCGGCCTTGAGTTTCAAGTTCAGTCGTTTCGCCGGGCCCGCCAAAGAAGTCTGTTGTTGCTTAAGCGTTTACGTCTCAAAGCGCCGGCATCTAGATCGCTGTCTCCGCTTAACTTTTTACAGAATCCTTATAGACTCTACATAATTCGCAATTTCTGGGATTTTGTTCCCATTTGTAACTTGCGTCAAGGAGGATTAACGTCCGTTGTGGTAATGGAGGGCCGCACTCCACCCCCCTCTTAGTCATGTAACTCATTGTTATTTTGGGAATTATCGGCATGTCAGGGTCCGACGCCGACGGGGTACGGCTACGCGCCTTTCTTCCTGTCCGGACTAACCGTTTGAAAATACGACCGTTCGGGCTCGGCGATCGGGACGCGCTATTCGAGCTGCATAGGAGCCCCCAGGTCACACGACATGCGGGCGGTATTAAGTCCCGAGCCGAATCGGCATTAGCGCTGAAGCGGCTAGTGGACCGAGGAACTACAACGGGATTCGGTGCGCTTGCACTCGAAGAGATCGGCAGCGGCGAGGTAATTGGTTGGTGTGGTATTCAACCAATTCGGGAATTGGAAGGGTATGAGGTAATTTACGCCTTGCGCCACGACAAATGGGGGCAGGCGCTAGCCTACGAGTCCGCGGCGGCGCTCATTTCCGTGATCTTTTCGAATCCGAGCTTCGGTATTGATCGGATTTATGGCCTCGTTTATCCGCAAAACTTGAGAAGCATACGGGTGCTAGAGAAGCTCGGGATGAGGTTCGTTCGAAACTATTTTGATAAGGGGACTCAGCGGCCAGCCTGCATATACGCCGTCGATAGCACTGACTTCACTCTGGCTCAGTCTTCTTCGAAATAGTAGATGCCCACACCGATTGCTCGCCTTTCACCGGGAGCCGACTTGTGAGGCAGCTCATGTTGGCCGATCCAGTTGTCCGCGAGCTCGACAAACCGCGTGCCCTCCATACGAACCCACTGCTTAAACTCTGCTACTGTGTCGGGCCGCAGATGGTCGCTCCATGCGAAACGCTCAAATCTACCGTGACGAATTGCAGAATCTTCCTCGCTCGTGTCCCCGGCAAGCTGCGCGTTATGAACCAGCGTTTCGGCTAGATGCTTTAGAGAAAAAGCCGCGTTCCTTACGAAATCTTCATCAAAGGCAGCAGGATAAAAGTAGCGCTCCCGAACTAACAATTTTCCGTCCTGATCTTCGATTACCGTCCCAGCTCGGGTAAGTTCTTTCCTCATTGCTCCGGCTGGGATGTCGCCGGCGTATTTTCTGACCAACATGGTAAAGCTCATGTCTCCGTCAAAGTGAAGTGGACGGGGTACACCGAGCGGCTCGCAAAATAGGGGATCAAAGTGCCAATAATGAAGTACGGTATTCGCCGGATTGACCTCCATGTCCGGAGTCCATCTTTCAACTGGACCTTCCGCTCTAATTCTGCTTACTTCCTTTCTCGACAGCCCTGTCATCGCCGCAACCCGTGACACGTTGGTCGGTCGGCCGCGCAGGCCGTACCCTTCGCTTGCCGCTTGAACAAAGGCTGCCTTTGACACCGCAATAAACTCGGAGCATCCGACCCCGCATCGCAGCATGAGCTTCGCTAGGGGAAGCAAGATGCCCTCCAAAGAGTTCAGAACGGCTTGCTGAAACGGCGATCGCATGCTCACACGCTGTTGATCCAATCTAGGAGCTCCTGCTCTACAACAATTGGAACGCCCAACTCTTCCGCCCGCTTCGCTTTGGATCCCGGGTTCTCTCCGACGACCACGTAATCTGTTGCTTTGGAGACGCTGGAAGCGACCTTTGCGCCGAGCTCGGTCAAACGGTCTTTCGCCTCCTCACGAGTCATGCTGGAGAGAGTCCCGGTCAGCACGACGGTCTTCCCCGCCAGAGGGCTTTTCGTGGACGTCGGCCGCTGCGGGGCCGGCCAGTGAATTCCCTTATCGATAAGCTTTTTGATGACCGTGCGGTTGTGCGGCTCTTGGAAGAAAGCGCGAACGTGAGCGGCGACGACCGGTCCGACGTCCGGAACGTTCTGGAGCTCCTCCTCGGTGGCCTCCATCACTGCGTCTATCGAACCGAAGGAGGCGGCCAGCGCGCTCGCCGTCGCCTCGCCCACCTCGCGGATTCCCAGGGCGTAAAGGAAACGGGCGAGAGTGGTGCTCTTGCTCTTCTCTAGCGCCTGCTTGAGCTTTTGGGCGGATTTCTCCCCCATGCGCTCGAGCTGCATCAGCTCCTCTGGCTCGAGATCGTAAAGGTCGGCGGGGGTCTGAATCGTGCCGCGATCCACGAGCTGCTCGATCAGCTTAGTGCCGAGGCCATCGATGTCCATGGCGCGCCGGGATGCGAAGTGCTTGATGGCCTCCCTTCTTTGCGCGGGGCAATGTAGGCCGCCGACACATCGGGCGATGGTTTCCCCGTCCGCACGCACCACGTCGGATCCGCAGACCGGGCAGTGAGCCGGCAACTCCACGACTCGTGTCCCGGACGGCCGCCGCTCCGGCACGACCGCGACTATTTCCGGAATGACGTCGCCGGCGCGGCGCACGATGACAGTGTCTCCTTCCCGCACGTCCTTGCGATGCAGCTCGTCGATGTTGTGCAAAGTGGCGTTGCTGACCGTGACACCGCCCACGAAAACCGGCTCGAGGCGGGCAACCGGGGTTAACGCACCCGTACGCCCCACTTGAAACTCGATTCGCCTCACCGTTGTGAGCTCTTCTTGAGCCGGAAACTTGTGAGCAATTGCCCAACGGGGGGCTCGGGAAACGAAGCCAAGCAGCTCCTGCCACTCTAGCTTGTCGACCTTATAGACCACCCCGTCTATCTCGTAAGGTAATTCGGCCCTCTTTTGGGCGATAGTTGCGTAATAGGCCAAACACGCGTGAATTCCCTCTAGCAATTGCCATTCCGGGCACGTCCTCAGCCCGAAGCCCTGGAGCATCTCGAGGATCTCGTGCTGCGTCGGCGGCAGCTCGAGGCCCTGCACCTCCCCTAGTCCATAGAAAAAGACATCCAGCCGCCGCGAAGCCGTAACTCGAGCGTCGAGCTGGCGGAGCGACCCGGCAGCGGCATTTCTCGGATTCGCGAACACTTTCTCGCCGCGCTCTGCCGCACGTCGGTTGAGCTCTTCGAACGCCTGCTTGGCCATGAAGACCTCGCCTCGGACCTCGAGGACGGCCGGAAGGTTACGTCCCCGTAGCCGCAACGGCACACCGCGGATCGTGCGTACGTTGTGCGTGACGTCCTCGCCGACCGTTCCGTCGCCGCGAGTCGCACCGAGGGCGAGCACGCCATCCTCGTAGCGAAGGCTCACTGCCGTCCCGTCGAGCTTGGGCTCGCCGACGAATTGAATTGTGGACGCGTCGACTCCGGCTGCACGCAAGCGGTCGGATACGCGCTTGCCGAAAGCCAAGAGCTCGCTTTCGGCGAAGGCGTTCTCGAGCGACAGCATCGGCTTGTTATGCCGGACTTGACCGAATTGCCCGACCGGCTTGGCGCCGACCCGCTGTGTCGGCGAGTCCGGCGTGACCAACGAGGGATACTCGGCCTCGATGGCTTGAAGGCGCCGCATCAGACGGTCGTATTCGGCGTCCGGTATGGAGGGAGCGTCGAGGACGAAGTAACGGTAGTTGTGCTCCTCGATCTCCCGACGAAGCTGCTCGAGCTCGGCGATCAGCTTCTGGTCAGGCGCCGCCACGATTTCACCCTCAGGGTTGCGCGAGCTGAAGGCGATAGCGAATGAGCTCTTCGCGGACGTACCGCTCTCTTTGGATGCTCCAAGAGCTTCCGGCGTCGTCGAACAGCTCGGCGTCGAACTGCAACGCGAGCGCGCGCGCCGTGCTCACCATCGCGTCGAAGCGATCCACCGGATCACCGGAGCCCGGCAGCACCATGAAAAAGCTCATCCCCGCCAGCGACTGCCCCGCGATATGGTCGAGATCGAAGGAGCCCGGCTCGGTCAGGTTCGCCACGCTGAATTTCGCCTCGCTCGGGCAGGACTCGTCCTGGTAATGAAATATGCCGTAACGGCCGTGCTCGAGGCCCGCCTCGCGCAGGGCCAGCACGGCTTCCTCGCCGTCCAGCTCGTGGCTGCGCGGAACGAAACGAAGCGCTACGACCTTCTCCGGAGGCCCGGAGCGCCTCGGGGGCTTCGGGGGAGCAGCCTCGTGCTCGGGACGCTCGGGCTCCGCGCTTTCGGGGACAGCCTCCGCATCGGGCACATCCTCACCATCGAGCTGCCCGAGCGGCGCCAGCAGCACTTCCTCCGGCGACAGCTCCGGTGAGATGCGCGGCTCGGCCCGCTTCGCCTTCGGGCGGCCCGCGGAGGCGTTACGCTTGAAGAGGCCTTTGCCCCAAAGATAGACGCCGACGACGAGTGAGACGCCCAGAGCCAGCAGTACCCAGCGCAACTCGGTCATCGCCTTGTCGTTTACATTGCAGCAAGTCGTACCGCTTCATCGAGATCCACAGCCACGAGGCGCGAAACACCGGGCTCGTTCATCGTCACGCCGCTGAGCTGGTGCATGGCTTCCATCGTCGTCTTGTTGTGCGTGATCAGAACGAATTGCACCTGGTCCGACATTTCCTTGACGATCTCGCTGAAGCGTCCCACGTTCGCATCGTCGAGCGGCGCGTCGACCTCGTCGAGCAAGCAGAACGGAGCGGGATTGAGCTCGAAAATGGAAAACACCAACGCCACTGCCGTGAGCGCCTTCTCGCCGCCCGAAAGAAGGTGAATCGTGCTGTTCCTCTTGCCCGGCGGCCGAGCCATGACCGTGACGCCGGAGTCGAGGAGATCTTCCCCGTCGAGCTCGAGGTACGCGTGCCCTCCGCCGAAGAGCCGCGGAAACAGCCGGCCCAACCCTTGATTGGCGTTGTCGAAAGTCTCCTTGAAGCGCGACCGCGTCTCGCGGTCGATCTTGCGAATGGCATTCTCCAGAGTCTCGAGCGCTTCCGTGAGATCCGCGAACTGCGCGTCGAGGTACTTCTTCCGCTCCGACTGCTCCTGAAACTCGTCGATGGCCGCGAGGTTGATCGCGCCGAGGCGCTGAATCTTGCGCTCGAGCGACTCGAGCGACTCATGCCACTCCTCCGTGGACGCGCTCTCGGGCAGCTCCGCGAGGATCGCGTCGAGCTCGAAACCCGTCTCCTCGAACTGCTCTGCCACGGTCTCCAGCCGGACTTGCGCTTCACGTGCGGCGAGCCGGACGTTGTCCGCCGCGTCGCGCGCGTCGGCGACCGCGCGGTGAGCCGCATTGCGCCGATCCTCGACCTCGCGTAGCCGCGTGTCCAGAGCCTCGACCCCGGTCCGCGCCTCGGCGAGGCGCGTCTCCACGGCTCCGCGCTCGTCCAGAAGCCTCCCGAGCGTGCCCTCTTCCTCCGACAGCGGCTCCACCGCTGCCTCGAGCTGGCTACGGAGCTCGTCGCGACGCTTGAGCAGATGCTGTTGCTGCGACTGCACGCGGGCGAGCGCGGCGCTCGCCGACTCCTTGGAGTTGCGCCGCGACTCGACCTTGATGGCCAATTCCTGTGCCCGCTGTCGGTCGTGCTCCGCCCGCTCCCGGGCTTCCGCGAGCACCGCCTGGTGTCGGTCGCGCTCTTGCTCGAGCCCGGCGCGCTGCTCGGCGAGCGCTTCGAGCGCACGGGCGGCCTCCTCACGGCGTGCGCGGCAACCCTCGAGCTTGGCATCGAGCGTGTCGCGCTCCGCCTCGAGCTCGGCGATGGTGCGGTCGAGAGCCTCGGCGCGGCCGCGCGCCTGCTCGAGCTCGGCGCGCGCCGACTCGAGCTGCGTCTTGATCTCGGTGTGGCGCTGCTGGCGCTCCGTGGACTCGACTTGCGCTTGCTTGCGCGCCTCTTCGAGCTGCTCGAGGCGGCTGCGCGTTTCGGCGAGGGCGCGTGCCACGTCGTCGGCCCGCGCCGCAGTGGTCCCGGTCTGCATTTTCAGCCGCGCGATCTCTTCGCCTCGCGCGATGACGCCGAGCTCCGGATCGTCGCTGCGATTGATCCGCAAGTAATGCCTGCCGAGCCATATGCCTTCGGGCGTGACGACGCTTTCGCCGTCCGCCAGCTCCCTCCTGATGGCGAAGGCCGCTTCGAGCGACGGCGCGACGCGGACGCCCGCGAGCAACGAGCGCGCGGCAGGCGGCGCCTTGACCAGATCCGCGAGCCACCGCGGCTCCCCGGCGGCGGGCGGCGGTAACGGCTGCGCCTCCTCGAGGAGGACGATGCCGCCTTCGGACAGGTTCGCCAGCCGATCGGCGACGACGTCGAGCGCTTGCACGCTGACCGCCTGAAGGTAGCCGCCGAGCACTGTCTCCACGGCCCGCTCCCAGCCGGGCTCGACGACGAGCCGCTCGGCCAGGTATCTCCGATCGGCGATCGGCACGTTCTCGAGCCAGCCGTCCGCCTCCTTGGGCGTTCCACCGAGCGCCGCTTCCTGAAGCGCCTCGAGCGATGCCAGCCGGCCGCGATCGTTTTGAAGCTGCGCGCGCAGCTCGTCGAGGTGCGCGGAAATCTCTTTGTCCTGCTGACGCAGCTGCTGGATCTGTTGCCACACGGCGTCGAGCACTCGCGACGATTCCGCGCAGGCCGATTGCTGCGTCTCCTCCTCGGCGATGAGCCGCTCGAGCCGCTCCTCGATCTGCTCAAAGCTCAAGGCGGAACGCTCGCCGTTTTGCCTCTCGAGCTCCTTGATCAGACGGTCGCGCTGCGACGTGAGCTGCTCGAGCCGAGCCTCTTCGACTTGTGCGGCGCTTTCGACGTTCGACGTCTCGCGCGCCGCGCGCTCCCACTGCTCGCGCCACGCCTCCATCGCACCCTCGGCCCGGCGAAGCGCTTCCTCCGACGCGGCACGGTTCGCCTTCGCTTCCTCGAGGCCCGGATTCAGCTCCTCGAGGGCGAGCTCGAGCTGCTCGAGCTCGAGCTGGTCGTTCGCCACGTGCGAGCGAATCTCTTCGAGCTGCTGCTCGGTGGAATCGAGATCCTCCCGTTGCCGGCGCATCAGGTCCTTGCGGTGCCGAATGGACTGCTCGAGGCGGGCGATTTCGGCGCCGACGCGATAGTAGTCGCCCTGCACGGCGTTCAGCGCCTCGCCGCGCTCGGCGAGCTCGTGCCGCAGTTGCTCGGAGGCGGATTCGGCATCGCGCTCGGCCGCGAGCGCCGCGTCGAGCGCTTCGCGCCGCTCCGCGAGGACACGGTCCTGCTCCGCGACCTCCTCCCGCAGCGTCTTCAGACGCAGCGCGAGGAGCTCCGCGGTCACGCGGCGCTGCTCGCTCTTCAGCTCCTTGTACCGCTCCGCGGCCCTCGCCTGCCGCTGTAGATGGCTCAGCTGCTTCTCGATCTCGTCCCGCAGGTCGGCGAGACGCTCGAGATTCTCGCGGGTGTGGCGTATGCGGTGCTCGGTTTCGCGCCGCCGCTCCTTATACTTGGAAATCCCCGCCGCTTCCTCGAGGAACGCGCGCAGCTCCTCGGGCTTCGCTTCGACGAGCCTCGAGATCATGCCCTGCTCGATGATCGAGTACCCGTTCGACCCGAGACCCGTGCCGAGCAGAATGTGGGTGATGTCCTTTCTTCGGCAGCGTCCCCCGTTCAAGTAGTACTGCGACGTGCCGTCGCGCGAGACGACGCGGCGGACCGCCACTTCCGCGTAGTCGGCGTATGCGCCGGTGATCGTGCGATCGGAGTTGTCGAACACGAGCTCGACGCTCGCCTGCCCCACCGGCTTACGCGTGCTCGAGCCGTTGAAGATCACGTCTGCCATGGAGTCGCCGCGCAGCGTCTTCGCCGACGTCTCACCGAGCACCCAGCGAATCGCGTCGATGACGTTCGACTTGCCGCAGCCGTTCGGACCGACGATGCCCATGAGGTTGCTGGGAAACTTGATCGTCGTGGGATCGACGAACGTCTTGAAGCCCGCGAGCTTGATCTTACTCAGGCGCATAAACCCGTATGAACGGGAGTCGGATACGACTCCGCTGGTGAGTGCAATTCAGGCCGCAATAGCCCCCTTGGGCCGGGTAGTGTAAAGTAAAAGAACGCGCAAAACGACGTGTCTTCGCGCCGCTCCGTGCGCGGCGCAAGCACCGGACTACTTGGCGAATTCCGGCATGCAGACGCCGTCTCAGGCGATTCTCGAAACCTTCCCGAACCCGCAGGCGGATCGTGACTACACGATCCGGATCCGCGTTCCGGAGTTCACCTGTCTGTGCCCGAAGACCGGGCAGCCGGACTTCGCCACGCTTCACCTGGAGTACGTGCCGGACGCCGAATGCGTGGAGCTGAAGTCCCTGAAGCTGTACGTTTGGTCGTACAGGAACCAAGGCGCCTTCCACGAGGCCGTCACGAACCGGATAGCGGACGACCTTGTCGAGCGCCTCGCCCCCCGTTTTCTGCGCCTCACGGCGGAATTCAATGTCCGCGGCGGCATCTACACGACGGTCGTCGTCGAGCACCGGCGGCCGGGCTGGGAGGGGGCCGTTCCTCCCCCTCCGAGGGTGCGAAACGGAGACTTCCTCTAGGGGCGCGCATATGTATAATCGCCCGTTTCGTGTAGTTGCTCTTGGAGGCGAGTTATATGCCGGGTAACAAGGCAGCCGCCAAGAAAAAGAAGAAGACTGGCAGCAAGTCGGCGCGGAAACCCGCGGCGGGGCGCGGCACGGCCAGCCGCCGGAAGGTGTCGCAGCGGTCGGCAAAGAGCCCCCAAAAAGCCACGAAGTCATCCGGCAAGAAAGGGACTTCGAAGAAGACTTCCGGAAAGAAGGTCGCGGCCGGCAAAAAGAAGGCCAAGACCGGGAAGTCTACGTCGAAGAAGACGAGGCCTGTTTCGAAAAAGAAAGTAGTGGCAAAACCAGCGAGTTCGAAGAAGAGAACCTCTTCAAAAGCCGCAACGTCGCGACCCGCGAGCGCCGGTACGGGAGGCGCTGCGCGCAACAACAAGCCGCACGATCGGGTCCAGACGGCGCCCAGCGTGTTGTTCGGCCCGGTTCGAGGCTTCAAGCCGTACGAGCCGAAGCGTGGCGAGCCCTACATGAGCGAGGCACAGCTCGAGCACTTCCGTAACATTCTGCTCGCGTGGAAGCGTGAGCTGATGGAGGAAGTGGATCGAACGGTGCTGCACATGAAGGACGACGCCGCGAACTTCCCGGACCCGAACGATCGCGCCACGCAGGAATCGGAGTTCGGCCTGGAGCTGCGCACCCGCGACCGCGAGCGAAAGCTGCTGAAGAAAATCGACGCTGCGCTGCAGCGGATCGAGGACGGCACGTACGGCTACTGCGAGGAGACGGGCGACGAGATCGGTCTGCGCCGTCTCGAGGCCCGCCCGGTCGCCACCCTGTGCGTCGAGGCCCAGGAGCGGCGCGAGCTGGCCGAGCGGCAGTTCCGTGACCGCGAGGACTATTACCGGTAGCAGGACGACGTTCGGGGCGCCGCTCGGCGGCGCCCCGACCGCGCGCGGCATGCTGCGCTGAGCGATGTCCTACGTCGGCCGGTTTGCGCCGTCACCCACCGGCCCTCTGCACTTCGGATCGCTGCTCACCGCGGTGGCGAGCTTCCTGCATGCCCGTCAAGCGGGCGGCGCCTGGCTCGTGCGCATCGAGGATATCGACCCGCCGCGCGAAGTGCCCGGTGCGGCCGCCGGAATCCTGCGGACGCTCGAGGCCATGGAGCTTCACTGGGACGGCCCCGTGCTCTATCAAAGCACGCGGCTCGAGGCCTACGCGGACGCCCTGTGGCAACTGGTCGATCGAGGGGCCGCCTTTCACTGCAGCTGCACGCGGCGGGACCTGCGCACGCCGGCCGTGGTCGGCGGCGCCCCTTCGGGCTACCCGGGGACGTGCCGCAATCGCCGTCATCACGGCCGGCCGACCGCCGTGCGCATGCGCGTCGACGGGGGATGGGAGCCGTTCACGGATGCGCTTCAGGGGCGCGTCGAACCGCTCGCTCCCACAGGCTACGGCGACTATCTAATCTGGCGGCGCGACGGCCTCCCCGCCTACCACCTCGCCGTCGTCGTCGATGACGGATACCAGGGGGTCACCTCGGTCGTCAGGGGGCGCGACCTGCTCGAGTGCGTGCCGGCGCAGCGGCACCTTCAGCGCGCGCTCGGCCTGCCGACGCCGGCCTACTTCCATCTGCCGGTCGTCGTCACCGCCGAGGGGCAGAAGCTCTCGAAGCAGACGGGCGCCCGGGCGATCGACGCCTCCGAGGGAGGCCGCCTCGCCGCCGACGTGCTCGCCCGGCTCGGCGCGCCCGTGCCGCGCGATCTCGTCGGCGCCGCGCCGCGCGTGCTGTGGGAGTGGGCGGCCGGCGAGTGGCGGATCGACGCGCTCGCGGGGATCAAGGAGGTGCCGGACCGCGCCTGACGAGCGGCGCAGCCGGGGGCTCAGCCGACGTCGCGCATGCTGAGGCGGATGCGCCCCTGCCGGTCCACTTCGAGCACTTTCACCTTGACGATATCGCCTTCGTGGAGCTTGTCGCTGACTCGCTCCACTCTCTCGTTCGAGATCTGCGAGATGTGCACGAGCCCGTCCTTGCCCGGAAGGATCGCGACGAACGCGCCGAAATCCATCAGCCGGACGACCTTGCCCTCGTACACTCGGCCGACTTCGACCTCCGCCGTGATCAGCTCGATGCGCTCGCGGGCCGCTCGGCCCGAAGCGGCATCCACCGAGGCGATCTTGACGGTGCCGTCGTTCTCGATGTCGATCGTAGCGCCCGTCTCTTCCGTGATCGCGCGGATCACGGCGCCGCCCTTGCCGATCACGTCGCGAATCTTCTCCGGATCGATCTTGATCGTGATGATGCTCGGCGCCCAGTCCGACATTTGCTCGCGCGGCTTTGCGAGCACCTTGTTCATCTCCTCGAGAATGTGCAGCCGGCCCTCGCGCGCCTGCTCGAGCGCCTTGCCCATGATCTCCTTCGTGATGCCCTCGATCTTGATATCCATCTGCAGGGCGGTGACGCCCTCGGCGGTGCCGGCGACTTTGAAGTCCATGTCGCCGAGATGGTCCTCGTCGCCGAGGATGTCGGTGAGAACGGTGTAGTCGTCGCCCTCCTTGATGAGCCCCATCGCAACGCCCGCGACGGCCGCCTTGATCGGCACGCCGGCATCCATCAGCGACAGGCTCGTTCCGCAGACGGTGGCCATCGAGCTCGAGCCGTTCGACTCGGTGATCTCGGACACCACACGGATGACATACGGGAACGTGTCCATCTTCGGCATCACCGCTTCGACGCCCCTGCGCGCGAGCCGGCCATGACCGATCTCGCGCCGCTTCGGGGAGCCGATGAAGCCGGTCTCCCCGACGCTGTACGGAGGGAAGTTGTAATGGAGCATGAAGGGCTCGCGTCGCTCGCCCTCGAGCGCATCGATGATCTGCGCGTCGCGGCCGGTGCCGAGAGTGGTGACGACGAGCGCCTGGGTCTCGCCGCGCGTGAAGAGAGCCGAGCCGTGAGTCCGAGGCAGCACGCCGACCTCTACGCGAATCGGCCGGACCGTGCGGGCGTCGCGGCCGTCGATGCGCGGCTCACCGCGCAGAATCCGGCCCCGAACGATGCGCTTCTCGAGACGTTGAAACTGCGCTTCGACCTGCGCCGCCGTCCAAGTGGAGGACTCGGGATCGGCGAGGGCCGCGATGCACTCCTGCCGCAGCGCCGCGATTCGATCCCGCCGCGCTTGCTTCTCCGCCACGCCGTACGCTTCCGCAAGCCGATCGGCGACCGCCTCTTCCACCGACCTCGCGAGCGCTTCGTCCGTGACGGGCTTCGACCACTCGATGGGCGGCCGGGCGGCCTCTTCGGCGAGGGACTTGATCGCGCGAATCGCGACTTGCATCTGCTCGTGGCCGAAGACGACGGCGCCGAGCATGACCTCCTCGGACAGCACTTTCGCCGCCGATTCGACCATCAGCACGGCCTTTTCGGTGCCGGCGACGACGAGGTCGAGCTGCGATTCCGCGAGCTCGCCGAAGGTCGGATTCAGCAGATACTGCCCGTCGCGGTAGCCGACGCGCGCGGCGCCGATCGGCCCGAGGAACGGCAACCCGGAAAGCGCGAGCGCGGCGGAAGCGCCGAGCATCGCGGGGATGTCGGGATCCACCTCCGGGTTCATCGACAGCACGGTCGCGATGACCTGCACCTCGCGCTGGAACCCCTCGGGGAAGAGCGGCCGAATCGGCCGGTCGATCAGACGCGACGTCAGCGTCTCCTTCTCGCTCGGACGCCCTTCGCGCTTGAAGAAGCCGCCGGGAATGCGCCCGGCGGCATACGTCTTCTCCTGGTAGTTCACGGTCAGCGGAAAGAAGTCGCGACCCTCGACGTCCTTCTTCTCCCCCACGGCCGTCACGAGCACGACGGTATCGGACATGCTGACCATCACGGCGCCGTCGGCTTGGCGCGCGACGGCGCCTGTTTCCAGTGTGACGTCGTGGGCGCCGTACTTGAATGTTCTGGTGACTTTCACGATTTCCATCCTTGCAGATTAGGGGGGCGCGACCTGCGAAGCTCTCGCGAGACGCCGCCGGACTCGAAGAGGATTCCCAAAAGGTTCAGAGCCGGATGGACCGGCTCTGAACGCAAGAAGAGGGGCCTAGCGCCTCAAACCGAGACGGCCGATCAAGCTCTGATAGCGCTCCTGATCGACCTTCTTCAGATAGTCCAGAAGCTGGCGGCGCTGATTCACCATTCGCAGCAATCCGCGGCGCGAGTGATGGTCCTTCTGATGACTATCGAAATGCTGGGAAAGCTGATTGATCCGTGCCGACAGCAGCGCGATCTGGACTTCCGGAGAGCCCGTATCGGACGGGGCTCGTTGGAACTGTGAGATGATCTCGGATTTTTGTTCCGCGTTGAGGGCCATGTTTGGGTCACTCCGGGGCCGCATTGCTTCGCGAACCCCCCTTTTGCTTTACACCTACTCCGTTGAGGGCGGCTATTCTACCCGCACAATCGCCGCCGCTCCAAAAAAAATGTCGCTTTTTCGAGCGGCCGCGGCCCGCTCGGCCGCGTCCTCATGCAAGCCAACGACGAGGGGCGAGCCGTCCCTCCGGCAACACCTCGCCGATGCCGATCATGCCTGCGCCTCGCGCCTGGATACGGACGAGCCCGCGAGGCCAAGCCGGCCCGGCCGGCACGGCCTGCCCTTGTGACAATCGCAGCGCGTCCGCCGCGTCGACCTCGACGCTCGGCCAGTCGGGCAGCGCGGCGTCGAGCGGCAGCAGGAAGGCATCCAGCGCCGAGAGCCCGGAGGCCGCCGCGGCCTCGAGGGCTTCGAGGCCGACCATGTCCGCTTCCCGGAACGGCTCGACCGCGAGGCGGCGCAGAGCTGCGACGTGGCCGAGCGTGCCCGCCTCGCTCGCGAGATCGGCGACCAGGGAGCGAATGTAAGTTCCCTTCGAGCAGGTCACCGTGAAACGGCAACGGGGCCATACGTACTCGTCGAGCGTGGCCGCGAAGATGCGCACGCGGCGCGGCTTGCGCTCGACGACGACGCCTCGCCTTGCGAGCTCGTAGAGACGCCGGCCGTCGTGCTTCAGCGCCGAGTGCATCGGCGGTGTCTGCTCGATCTCGCCGACGAACGCGGCGAGCGCCGTCCGCAGCCGCGCCTCGCTCGGCGCCGGCGCGTCCGAGCGTGCGGTGACTGCGCCGTCCGCGTCGCCGGTGTCGGTGGCGACGCCGAGCTCGGCGGTCACCGAGTACGTCTTGCGCGCGTCGAGGAGGTAGCCCGCGAGCTTCGTCGCCGCACCGAAGCAGATCGGCAGCATCCCGGTCGCGAGCGGGTCGAGGCTGCCCGTGTGCCCCGCCTTGGCCGCCCGAAAGAGACGCTTCGCCTGCTGCAGCGCACGGTTGGAGGTCGATCCGCGGGGCTTGTCGAGCAGCAGGATACCGGTGACGTCGCGGCCCGGCCGTCGTCTGTTTCCCATCGCTGGTGTGCCGAATTTCTCGAGCGTTCGCGAAGCCGCGAGCCTTGTCGTCAATCTTCGGGCTCGCTGTCCGACTGCGGCGGCTCGGGCTCCTCTCGAAGGCTGTCGATGAGACGCGTGAGCTCGGCGCCGCGCCGCGCGCTCACGTCGCGAAAGAAAAGCAGCTCCGGTGTGCGTCGCAGCCGTACGGCCTGACCTATGCGGCTGCGTAAAAAACCGGCGGCTTTCGCGAAGCCCGCCTGTGCTTCCTTGTCGTCCTGGTCCGGATCGAGCGTAGTGTAGTAGACCTTCGCGACGCTCAGGTCTCCGCTCATCTCGACTTCATTGACCGTGACGCCATTGAGCCGCGGATCCTTGACCTCCACCCGCAGGAGCTCGTTCAACAAGCGCTGCACCTCGGCCGCGACCCGCAGCCTTCTGGTTCCCTGCGTCATGCCTGAACGTGCCGGGTCATGTCCGCACCGCAATCACTGGATCGTGCGCGCAACCTCCGTGCGTTCGTAGCACTCGATCTGATCGCCGACCTTCACGTCGTTGTAGTTGCGCACGCCGATGCCGCACTCGGTGCCGGCGCGCACCTCGCTGACGTCGTCCTTGAAGCGGCGCAGCGACTCGAGCTGCCCTTCGAAAATCACGACGTTGTCGCGCAACACTCGAATCGGATTCGAGCGGCGCACGTAGCCGTCGATGACCATGCAGCCGGCGATGTTGCCGAACTTCGGCGAGCGGAACACCTCGCGCACCTCCGCGAGGCCCACGATCTGCTCGCGAATCTCGGGCGAGAGCATGCCGCTGACGGCGGCCTTGATGTCGTCGATCGCCTCGTAGATCACACTGTAGTAGCGAACGTCGACGCCCGTCTCCTTGATCGCGTTGCGCGCGCCCGCGTCCGCGCGAACGTTGAAGCCGATGACGATTGCGTTCGAGGTGGCCGCGAGCTGCACGTCGGATTCGGTAATGCCGCCGACGTTAGCGCCGATCACGGTGACCTTCACGTCGTCGCTCGTGAGCTTCTGGAGCGCGTCCCGCAGCGCTTCGGCGCTGCCGTGGACGTCGGCTTTGATCAGCAGCTGCAGGCTCGCGGTGCCGGTCTCGCGCATCTGCGTGAAGATGTCGTCGAGCTTCGCGGCCTGCTGCTGCGCGAGCTTCACGTCGCGCTCGCGGCCCTGCCGGAACTCGGCGACCTCGCGCGCCTTGCGCTCGTCGGGCACGACGAGCACATCGTCGCCGGCGGAAGGCGTGCCGGAGAGCCCGAGCACGACGACGGGCATCGACGGACCTGCGCTTTTGATCGGCGCGCCCGTCTCGTCGAACATCGCGCGGATGCGTCCGTACTCCTGGCCGGCGAGCAGGATATCGCCTACCTGGAGGCGGCCTCTGTTGATCAGCACGGTGGCCACCGCGCCGCGGCCGCGCTCGAGGCTGCCCTCGATGACGACGCCTGCGGCCGGCCCCGTGTCTACCGCCTTCAAGTCGAGCAGCTCGGCCTGGAGCAGGATCGCGTCGAGCAGCTCCTCGATGCCCTGGCCCGTGTGCGCCGAGACGTTCACGAAGAGCGTGTCGCCGCCCCAAGCGTCGGGAATCACGTTCTGCTGGGCGAGCTCGTTGCGGACGCGGTCCGGATCGGCGTCCTCTCGGTCGATCTTGTTCACGGCCACGACGATCGGCACGTCCGCGGCGCGGGCGTGCTGAATGGCTTCGATGGTCTGCGGCATCACGCCGTCGTCGGCGGCGACGACCAGCACGACGATATCCGTGACCTGCGCGCCGCGCGCCCGCATGGCAGTGAACGCCGCATGACCGGGCGTGTCGAGGAACGTGATCTTGCCCTTCGGCGTTTCCACGTGGTAAGCGCCGACGTGCTGCGTGATGCCGCCCGCCTCGCCGGAAGCCACGCGCGTGCGCCGAATGTAGTCGAGGAGCGAGGTCTTGCCGTGATCGACATGCCCCATCACGGTGACGACCGGAGCACGCGGCACGGCCTCGCCTTCGGCCTGGCCTTCCATCGACTCGAGGAGCTGATCCTCGATCGCGGTCTCCTTCAGCGGCTTCGCCGTGTGGCCGAGCTCCTCGACGACGAGCGTGGCGGTGTCCTGATCGATGACCTGATTGATGGTGACCATCATCCCCATCTTCATCAGCGTCTTGATCACCTCCGTCGACTTCACGGCCATGCGCTGCGCGAGCTCGCTGACCGTGATCGTCGCCGGGATCTCGACGTCGCGAACGACCGGGGCGGTCGGACGCTCGAACCCGTGCTGAGCGTCGACGCTGACCTGCACCGCGCGGCGGCGGTCGGGCCGCTTCTTGCGGCGCCGCCCCGCCATGCCGTCCGCGACGTGCAGCGTGTGATCGGGGCCGGTCCGGCCGCGCTTGCCGGGCGGCGGCGGCTGCTGCTGCGGTTGTTGCCGAGCCCGCTCCTGCTCGCGCTGCTTCGCCTCGCGCTCCTTCTCGGCGGCTTGGCGCTTCTCTTCCTCGGCGCGCCGGCGCGCCTCGTCCTCCTCGGTACGGCGCTTGGTCTGCTGCTCTTCTTCCTCCTGGCGCTTGCGCGCCTCGGATTCGCGCTCCTCGGCCTCGCGCCGGGCCGCCGCCTCGCGCTCGGCGGCCTCGCGCTGCGCGGCCTCCTGCTCTTCCGCCTGTCGGCGCGCCCGCTCTTCCGCCTCGCGGCGCTCCTGCTCCGCGCGCTCCTGCTCGCGGCGGGCTGCCTCCTCGGCCTGGCGTTGAGCGTCGAGCGCCTCCTGCTGCTTGCGCGCCTGCTCCTCGAGCACGTCGCGCTTGATGTACGTGCGCTTGCTGCGCACCTCCACGTTGATCGTTCGCGCGCGCCCTTGCCCGCCGGCGAGGCGCAGCTCGCTCTGGGATTTCCGCTTCAGCGTGATGCGGCGAGGAGCAGCGGCGGCCGGGTCCTTGCGTCCGTGCGAGCGGCGAAGGTGCGTGAGCAGCTCGAGCTTGGCGTCCTCGCTGATCTTGTCCTCGGCGCCCTTTACTTTGATGCCGGCTTCGTCGAGCTGCACGAGCAGCCGCTCGACGGGCACCTTTAGAACTTCTGCAAATTCCGCGACCGTAACTTCCGCCATTACCTCTCCTCGGCCGTATTCGCTTGCTGATCGCCCTCGAACCAGTGCGCCCGCGCCGCCATGATCAGCTTCGCCGCGCGCTCGGCATCGAGATTGTCGATGTCCTCGAGGTCGTCGACGGCCTGCTCGGCGAGATCCTCACGCGTGACGATGCCGCGGCTCGCGAGCACGTAGGCGAGCTCCCGGTCCATGCCTTCGAGCTCGAGCAGATCCTCCGCCGGCTCCGCCTGATCGATGACCTCCTCGCTGACGATCGCCTGCGTGATCAGCACGTCGCGCGCACGGGCGCGAAGCTCGTTGACGATGCTTTCGTTGAATTCCTCGATGGCCAACAGCTCCGCCGCCGGCACGTACGCTATCTCCTCGAGCGACGAGAAGCCTTCCTGCGCGAGAATCGTCGCGACGTCCTCGTCGACGTCGAGCTCGCGCATGAACCGCGCGACGACCTCGCGCGCCTCCTTCTCGCTCTTCTCCTCCGCCGCCGACTCGGTCATCACGTTGAGCTCCCAGCCGGTGAGCTCGCTCGCGAGGCGAATGTTCTGGCCGCCCCGGCCGATCGCCTGCGACAGCTTGTCCTCGGCGACGGCGATGTCCATGCTGTGCGAGTCCTCGTCGACGACGATCGAGAGCACGTCCGCCGGCGACATCGCATTGATCACGAACTGCGCCGGGTTCTCGTCGTAAAGAATGATGTCGACGCGCTCGCCGGCGAGCTCGTTCGAGACGGCTTGCACACGCGAGCCGCGCATGCCGACGCATGCGCCCACCGGATCGATCCGCGGATCGTTGCTTCGCACCGCGATCTTCGCGCGCAGGCCCGGGTCACGGGCGGCACCGAGAATCTCGATCAACCCTTGGCCGACCTCCGGCACCTCGATCTTGAAGAGCTCGATCAGGAACTGCGGCGACGTGCGCGTGAGGAACAGCTGCGGACCGCGCGGCTCGGCGCGGACCTCGCGCAGCAGGCTCTTGATGCGATCCTGCGGCTTGATCGGCTCGCGCGGAATCAAGTCCTCCCGCGGGATGAAGCCCTCCGCGTTGCCGCCGAGATCGATGTAGGCGCCGTGCCGGTCGACGCGCTTCGCGATGCCGCTGACGAGCTCGCCGACGCGGTCCTTGTACTCCTCGACGACCTGCTCGCGCTCGGCTTCGCGCACCTTCTGCACGATGACCTGCTTCGCGGTCTGAGCCGCGATGCGCCCGAACTCCACCGACTCCATCGGCTGCTCGACGTAGCCGCCGGGCACGGCGTTCGGATCGATCTCGAGAGCGTCCTCGAGCCTGAGCTCGCGCGCGGGCTCCTCGAGCTCGGCCGAGTCGTCGGCAAAGACTTTCCAGCGGCGAAACGTCTCGTACTCGCCGGTGTTGCGGTCGATCGACACGCGGACGTCGATATCTTCGCCGTAGCGCTTGCGGGTGGCGGATGCGAGCGCCGCTTCGATCGCCTCGAAGATCACGTTCTTGTCGACGCCTTTCTCGTTCGAGACGGCGTCGGCCACCATCAGGATTTCCTTGTTCATCTGCGTCGCCACCCCGTTATCCCGCCCTCGTCGGCACGAGTCGGGCTTCGGCGATCTCGGTCGCATCGAGTCGCCACGTCTCGCCGTCGACGTCGACGACGATTGCACCTTCCTCCACCTTCGTCAGGCGCCCGCGGAGGCGCTTGCGGCCGCCCCGTGCGCGATTAAGCTCCACTTTCACCTCGTGACCCACGAAACGCTCGAAATGCTGCGGAGTGCGCAATCGCCGGTCCGCGCCCGGCGACGACACCTCGAGGTCGTAGCTGCCGGGCACCGGGTCCTCGACATCGAGCAGCGCTCCGATCTGCCCGCTGACGAGCTCGCAGTCCCCGAGCGTGACGCCGCCGTCGTCGCCGGCCGGCCGATCAATGTAGACTCGCAGCAGGCTGCGCCGGCCGAGCCGCAGATCGAGATCCACGAGCTCATACCCGAGCGCCTCGACCGCAGGCTCCAGCAGGTCGATCAAACGCTGCTTGTCCGGGATGCTCCGCACACGCTCTCAACAAAAATCGGACCGACAAAAAATGGGCCGCTCGGCCCATTCTTGTAATTGCCGCCTCCTCGCCGCGGCCGACGGCCGCGCCAAATAAAAAGCCCCGTGAGGGGCCCTTACACCTAACCTATCGGGTCAGTATCCGGGCCTAACGGCTGAATCCCCCATGGGATTCGGCAGGCTCCTCAGAACGGATACTCCGCAAAAACCGGCCGTATCCTAGCAAAAAGACAGGGTTCGCGGTAGCCGCATCGCGGCTCCGCGCCCATCTCGCGCGCCGAAAGGCTCGTTCGAGGCCGCCCCGGGCGAGTCCCGCCCGGTTTTCGGCCTCGCCCCCGCCGGCCGCCGGACCGCGCTAATGCCAGTGGCCGTGCTCCTCCGACCAGATCCGGCGGGGTCCAGTCGGCGCGGAGTCGAGCTCGTCGAGCGAGCCGACCATCACGACGGCCCCGGTCAGCAGCATCAGCGCGACGGCGGCCAGCACGGCCCAGCCGCCGAACGATACGCGGTGCGGCGTGCGGAGCGCGCAGCAGCGCTTGTACTTCCTGCCGCTTCCACACGGGCAGGGATCGTTGCGACCCACCGACATGCCGGCCTCCTGTCTTTCAATCGCGGAGCCCCAGCAACGAGAACGGATCGACGCGGGCATCGAGCACGCGCACGCCCCAGTGTAGGTGCGGGCCCGTGACGCGACCAGTGGCGCCGGAGAGGCCGATGACCTGGCCGCGCTCGACCATCATGCCGGGCTCGACTTGAATCTTCGAGAGGTGCAGGTAGACGGAATAGACCCCGAGCCCATGATCGATGAACACGGCGTTGCCGCTGAAGAAGAGATTCTTCGCGAGCACGACACGCCCGCGGTTGGCCGCATGGATCGGCGTACCCATGGCGGCGCGCAGGTCCGCGCCCGAGTGCGGCGCTCTGGGCTGACCGTTGAAGACGCGCCGATGGCCGAAGTTGCGGCCGCCTTCGATGCCGGGGATCGGCACGGTGAACGGCTCGTTCCAGTACGCCTCGGGTGTCAAGGTCGCGTAGATCTCCGCGATCTCGCGGCTCTCGCGGTTCGCGCGCGCCTGGTCCTCGGGGCTGAGCTCCACGTAGCGCGGCTCGACGGTCAGCTCGGTCGTCGGAAATTTGACGCTTTCGACGACGATCGACTCGGTTCGCCGCTCGATGCGGCCGTCCGCGAAGGCGAGCTCGATCTTGGCCGCGTGCTCGCCGGGCGCCGCGTCGAGATCCACGCCGAGCACCGTGATCCACTCGTCTCCCCGCCGGACGAATGGCACACGCCGCTCATCCCACGTGGCATGCACGGCTTCGAGGCCGGGCTCATGCGGCTGCTCGAGCCGCACGGCTTGCCCCTGGGCGGCGGCGAGAGCGGCAAAGGCCAAAGACCACATCGCCTAGGACCTTCTACGAGGAGTGCGCATCTCAGTCGTGCCGGAAAGCCTGGTAATGCGCCTCGAGCACCCGCGCGCCGAAATCCTCGGCCTTGCTTCGCCACACGGTGTGGACGTGATTGCCGCCGTTCTGCGCGTTGTCGAACTCGAACACGAAATCGGGCCCTTGGAGCCGATAGTAATGCGGGGCACGCCGCTCGGTGCTCCCCATCCATGCGAAGTGAAGCTCGGTGACGTCGATCGCCTCGAGGTACCCGTCGGCGATCTCGGGCCGATACGTCGAGACGACCTCGTTCAGGATTCGTCGCACCCAGTGCTGCTGGACCTCGTTCAACTCCGCCACCGAGATGCCGACGGGCTGCAGCGACGCGCGCCACGCGTCCCACTCGTCGCGCGCCTTGCCGAGATTGCCGCTCAAGATATCGCCGGGCGCCTCGTCGGAGAGCACGGCGCGCTCGCGCTGCGCCGGCGTGAACGACGTGACCAGCTGCCGGCCCAAATCCTCCTCCGCCGAGAGCACCCGAAAGCCGGCGAGCGGGCCCGTGCGAATCTCGCCGGGGTTCGCCCCGAGGAACGACGGCGTGACGGCGAGGCCGTCGCGCCCGACGGTGACGTTCACCGAGACGTGGTGCCCCTCGAAGCGCCAGCCCCACGGTGCCCCGGTCGACGGCTCGCCGAAGAACGCGAGCGCGTAGTGCCCGACGCCGCGCGGAAATCCTGCTTAATCTTCAGCTTGAAGAATATTTTCTAACTGCATGATCTGGACCACTTTAGAGTGGCCCTTCGAGCTCAGCGCAGCGAGGAGCAGATCATGCACGAGCATTCGTTGCTCGGCGGTCATCAGCGCGAGCGGCAGCCCGGCGCGCTGTGCGGGCCAGTACACCCACTGCTCGCGGTTCGGGTCGTCGAACGGCAGCAGCAGGCTCCCGCGGCGATCGTAGCCGGCCATGCGTTCGATGGGACCCGGTCCGTCCTCCATCGTCGCGAGCAGCGCCCGAGCGGTGCCGACCATCGATTCGACGAGCGCCGCCGAGCTCGGGGGCGCGGGCTGCGCCGCCGCCGCGGAGGCGAGCGCCGCACCGCAGACGACTACGAACCAACGAGCCCTCATCGCAACCCTCCCCTTCTCGTTCTCGGCCGGTGCCGCGGGCGTATCGAGACGGCGGCCGGCGCCGCCGACGATCATCGTGCGGCCGGCGCGGACGGTCAAGTTGCGCGCCGGCGCGCGACGATGAAGAGCTTCCGCCCGAGCAGGAGCGGCAGCGAGTTCTGCTCGCGGACCGAAGGCGAACGGCGGGCCGCACGGCGACTCGCGAGCCGGATCAACGGAATCAGGAAAAAGAGCGCCTGCGAGGATCTCTGGCGCTTGTCGATTTCGACGGCGACGATGTCGAAGTTCGATTGCGCGAGCCGCCAGCGATATCGGTCGAGCGAGAACGGCGAGATATGCTGCGCCACCGGGTCGAGCACCGCGGGATCGAGAGACGGGAAGCTGTACGGGTAGCCGGTCAGCAGGAACGAAAGCCTCGACTTCAGCGACACGATGTTCGGCGTGGTCACGAGGAGCAGCCCGCCGGGCCGAAGCACGCGGTGCGCTTCGGCGAAGAGGGTCTCGTGGCCTTCGATATGCTCCACGAGCTCGACGGCGACCGCGGCATCGAAGGTCGCGTCGTCGTACGGCAGGCGACCCCGAGCGTCGACGCCGCGGCATTCGATGCCGTCCGCGAGAAACGCCTCCGGGTAGAGATCACAGGCGGCGACTCGGTAGCCCGCCGCCGAGAGCCGGCCCGATAGCGCGCCGGCGCCGGCGCCGATGTCGAGCACGGACGTCGCGGCCGGTTCGCCGCAGTGGGAGGCAAGCAGCTGCAGCACGCGCTCGTGCGTTCCGCGCGCCGCCATCTCGACCGGCGCGTGGTCGGCTCCGGCGAGGCGGCGGGCCTCGTGCCAGGCGGAAAGCGGAGCGCCGGTCACGGCTTGCTCTCGGTGCCGCTCAAACCGCGTCGATCAGCTCGCGCATTCGGCGGCGCGTCTCGGCATCCGCCGGCTCGCCGAACGAGGCGCGCGCGTTCTCCGCCATGTGCTCGGGATTCGTGGTCTCGGTGAGCACGCACGTGACGTCGGAGTTGCCGAGAATGTATTTCAAAGAGAACTGCGCCCAGCTTTCGCAGCCGGCTTCGACGGCCCACGGCGGCAACGCGCGGCCTTCGAGCGCTTCGAAATATCTGCCGTTCATGAACGGCCGGTTGACCACCGCCGCGATGCCGCGGTCGCGCAGCACGGGCAGCACGCGCTCCTCGGCCAGTCTCTCCGTGATCGAGTAATTGACCTGCGCGAAGTCCGGCGTCTCGCGCTCGAGAAAGCGGAGCAGCCGATCGTAGAGCTCGTATCGAGAGACGGTGACGCCGATGTAACGTGCCTCCCCCTCGGCCTTGAGTGCCTTCAACGTAGGCCAATGTGTTTCGAGATCCGTCAAGTTGAAGATCTGTACCAGATCGAAACGATTGCGGCCGTAGAGGCGCTGCGTTTCGCGAAACTGCTCGATCCCGGCTTCCCTGCCCGGCCTGTCGATCTTCGTCGTGACGAACAAGCGGCCCGCGAGATCGGGCGCGTTGATCACGCGGCCGAAGCCGGCATCGTTGTCGGCGTCACGCGGCCAGGTGTCGACGACCTTCCCGCCTTGGTCCAAGAGCGCGTGCAGGACGGCGGCGACAGGCGCTTCGCCCTTCACGGCGATTTGCTCCACGACCTTGCTCGAGCCGAGGCCGATCACCGGCAGACTCTCACCAGTGGAAGGGATCGGGCGCGTCGGCATTCGCGGTTGCGCGACGGTTCCGGCAGGCGCGAGCACGGCCGCTCCCAGTGCGCCGGCGGCGCCGAGAAATTCGCGTCGGTCCACGCTGAATCACTCCGTCATGACGGCTCCCGCTCGAATTCTACCGAAAACGAAGCCGCTGATTCGTCTCGTTACCGATACGGAAGCGAAGCCGGCATCGCGTCGTTCGCACTGCGGGATCTCGTATTGCGCGCCTCGTTCGAGGGGGCTAGCATTAGGTCGTTCAAGGCATCGGGGCAAATCGACGTGGGCCAAACGAATCCTCCGTTCATGAGCGGCGTTCCGGAGCTCTTGGTGTTGCGCTTGCTGGTAAGGCGAGAGATGTACGGTTATGAGCTCGTCAAGTCCATCCGCGCGGCCACCGGCTACGCGATCTCGCTCGGCGAGGGCGTCGTCTACCCGGCGCTTTACAGCCTCGAGGAGCGCGGCGCTTTGAAGGCTCGGCGCAAGGTGGTCAACGGCCGTTCCCGCGTCTACTACGCGCTCACGGCGCGAGGCCGCAAACGCCTCGAGCATCTAACGGAGGAATGGGAGCGCGTCTCGGGAGGCATCGAGGCGGCGCTCGGCGAGCCCGGCCGAGCGTAGCGGCCGTAGCGGCGGGCCGTCCGGCACGAAGCGTCCGACTTAAGAATCCCATAGCATCCCGGCGAGGCGGGCGCCTCGCCGCAACGCTGTTTCGGGGAGATTCCGGGGAGGATCGGAAACAGCGTTTTGGGGAGTTTTCACGAGCCGTGCGGCGAGGCGCCCCGGTGGCCGAAGCACCTTTCATGCCAAGCGCACGTGCGCCTCGAAAGCGGCCCCGGGTGCGGTGCGGCCTGGCCCGACAATCCTGACGCGTGCGCCGTGGCGCCATGGAATAGCGCATTCCGCCAAGAATTGCGGCCGGGAACCTGCCACGCCCGCGCCGCCCGCACCACCCGGTCGAGCTGCGAGCAGCGCCGCGACAGCGGCGATTCGGGCGCCCGCGTCGAGCGGCCAAAGGTGCCGCGTAGCCCCGTGCCGAACGGTAGAAAGCGCAGCCCACCGAGGAAGCGGCAGGTCCGACCGGCACGGTGCCCGCGCCTAGGGCAACGCGAAGACGAAGACCGCGGGTCGGCTGTCGTCCGGCGGCAGCTCCGGCGTCAACCGCCGCGACGTCATCGCCGCGAGCGAGGGCCCCGTCGTGACCGCCACGTATTGCTTGCCGTCGACGGCAAAGGTGATCGGATATCCGCTGACGGGCCCGCCGACGCTCGTCTCCCACAGCACTTCACCGGTCTCGTCGTCGAACGCGCGGAACCCGCCCGCGACGTCGCCGCCGAAGACGAGTCCGCCGCCCGTCGCGACCAGCGACATCACGCCGGTGCGCTGCTCGTGCTTCCATAGCGTCGCGCCGGTTTCGGCCGAGATCGCCCAGACGGAACCGACCTGATCCGTGCCCGGCGCGATGATTTGCTCGCTGCGGAAGCCGTAGACCAACGACGGATCGCGCTGGTCCGTGCGGGTCGTGGCCCTCATGCACAAGTTCTGGAGCGGGTAATACATCGCGCCGGTACGGGGACTATAGGCGCCCGCAGGCCAGTTCTTGCCGCCGTTGGTCCCTGGGCAGACGGTCAGTGTCTGGTCGACCGCGGTGAAGAGCATGTCCGGGTTCACGGTCGCCCGGCCGGTCGCGCCGTCGATCCGCTCGACGACGTTCTGCAGGACCGTCGGCCTCGCCCACAGGAACTCGCCGGTCTCGCGGTCGAGGGTGTAGACGATGCCGGTCTTGCCCGGAATGCCGGTGATGACCTTGCGGCGCTCGCCCGGCTCGAGCGCGGGATTGATCCACGGCACCTCGGACGGGTCGGGTGCGACGGCCGTATCGACGAGCAGCCGCTCGAACGGATGGTCGAGATCCCAGTGATCGATCAGATGCTGGTAGTACCAGACGATCTCGCCGGTATCCGGATCGAGCGCGAGCGTCGAGTTGTGATAGAGGTGCTGCTTGTCGTTGCCGCCGAGGATGAATTTCGGCGCCGGGATCGTCACGGACGTCCCGATGTAGATCAGCTCGAGCTCCGGATCGTAGCTCGGCACCATCCACGTGCCGACGTGCCAGCGCTGCTCGAGCGGGACGTCGCCCCAGGTCTCGTCGCCGGGCTCGCCGGGCCGCGGGATCGTGTGCGTGCGCCACAGCTCCTTGCCGGTGCGCGCGTCGTGCGCGGTGATCACGCAGCCCTCGTAACCCGCGTCCGGCTGGCATTGCCGGCCGGTGATCACCTTGCCGTCGGCGATGATCGGCCCCGAGGTCGCTCGCGCCCGCACGGTCTTCTCGTGAACCGGCGTCTCCCACATCAGCTTGCCGGTCTCGACGTCGAGCGCGTAAATGCGGTTGTCGGAGCTCGCGTCGATGATCGTGTCGCCCCAGATCGCAACGTTACGGTTGGTACCGCCCCGGAAGCCTTCCGGGAACTCGCGGCGGTACTCCCAGAGCACCTCGCCGGTGCGCGCATCGAACGCCTGGATGTAGTCGCTGCTGTTCGGGACGATCATCACGCCGTCGTAGACGAGCGGCGTGGCTTCTTGGTTGCCGGGCCCCATCGGCTGCGTCCAAGCGAGCTCGAGGCGGTCCACGTTCTGCTTGTCGATCTCGTCGAGCGGGCTGTAGCCCCAGCTGTCGAGCGTGCGCCGCCACATCAGCCAGTCGGCCGGGTCCGGGTCTTGCAGCATCTCGTCCGTGACGGGCGGAAGCTCGTGCCCCACGTCGGCGAAACCGGAAGTCCAGCAAGCCAGCAACCCGACGCTCCACCAGCCACGCTTCATCATCCTTCCCCCCAACCCCGAAAAAAGGTGTCAGACACGATTTCAGCGTTCCGCGCCGCCGCCGAGAGTGTCGTAGCGCGTGCCGTCCTCGAGAATGATCGTCTTCAGGAAAAACGCCTCGGGATCGTCCTTCCGCGGCGAGCCGATCGCCTTGATCTTCGCGCCGGGCTTGATCGAGGCCGGGTCGACGCCCATGCGCACGAGCATGTTCGCCGGCGCGCCTTCGACGAAGTTCACGATGCGCCGCTCACCGTTCTGCTCCGTCGCGAGCGTCATCGACATGTGCGGGTTGCGGAGCTTCAGCGTCTCGACGACGCCCTCGAACACGACGTCCTTCTCCATGTCGTAGACCGCGAACGAGTGATGTGCGGCGACCATGGCCGGAGCGGCCAGAAGCAGCGCCGAGATGCACAGCGTCAAACGTCTGCTCATCGGATCAATCCTCCGCCGAGGCGGGCAGCGCGTCGACGTCGGGAAGCGTCAGCCCGCGCTCCTGAAGGTACTCGTCCCACAGCACATCGGTGCACGTGTACTCGAGCATCTGCAGGTCCGGGCGCAGCACGGCTTCCGCGCGGATTCGCACCGGCTCGGTATACATCTTCGGATCGGTGAGCACGATGTCGTCGACGAGGTACTTGCGCCGCTCGCCGTCGGCCTCGCGCTCGACCATCGTGAGCCGCTCCACGACGTGCGCGTCCGACGTCGTTGCGAGGCGCGTCATGTACGGATAGGGCTTCAGGTTCGTCGTGTCGACGACCAGCGTGTCGTCTTCCCAATGCGCGACCGAGTACCCCATCGCAGAAGGCAACGGCGGGACCGGCGGCGCATGCCCTTCCATGTAGATCTTGCGGTACATCCCGTACCCTTCCCAATACATGGTCACGTCCTGTGGTCTGTGAATGATCTCGATCGGGAACGGAGCACCCCACGGCGCGCGCGGCATGCCGGGCCAGATGCAGTAGCGGCCGGGATCGTCGTCGACCGTGAACGCAGCCTCGTACTGCGCCTTCAGTTGCAGCGCGGCCTCGGTGAACGGGAGCGGGTCCGGAACGTCCCTTCCGAAGGAAGGAAACCAGATCCCCGAGAAATCGGGATGCGCCGGGGGGGATTGAGCGGCGGCGATCGACGCGGCGAGCCAGGAAGCGGCAGCAGCCCCGGCCAGCAGGGCTCCTCGCCCCGTCGGGCGAAAACTCGGCATTCGATACCCCCCTTCGAGCTTCTTCTGCGGACGTGCGCGATTATGCACGGCGCGTCACCGCTATCCTACCCGGTTCCGGCGCATCTCGCTCGTGCCGGCCGCGCCCGTCGTCGCATTTCGCGAGCACGGTCGGCTCAATCTGGACGCGGCAACCCTGCCGATGGGCATCTTTCGATGCGCTCCGTATCGAGCCATCTCGCGAGGTTTGAGAAGCCGCTGCGCGCCGCCTCGGGAATCAATGCAGCTTCGCGAGATCGGGATGAATTTCGGTTCGGGGTCGCCGGGTGCTACGATTTGATCGTCCAGCGGAGCACCTCTTCAATGCGTCGTCCGGTGCCGATCCTGGCCGTCGTCGCTGTCGCGGCATTTGCTGCAACGCCAAGCTTCGCCCATCACTCGATTGCGAGCGTGTACGACAGTGCGCGGACGGTTACGATCGAAGGGCGTGTCCACGAGTTCAGATTCGTCAACCCGCACCCGATCCTCGTTGTCGACGTCGCCTCGCGCGGGGGTACGCAATCCTGGCGGCTGGAGATGGACAATCGCAGCGAGCTTGCTCGCATCGGCGTGACCTCCGACACGCTGAAGGCGGGCGAATACGTCGTCGCAACCGGGAGCGCAAGCCGAATCGAGCAATACCGGCTCTACTTGCGCAGCCTCGAACGCCCCGCCGACGGCTTCCGCTACGAACAGGTCGGCAGCCGACCCAGGGTCAGCGCACGACGAGACGTTCGTCCTCGCGGGCACCGACCCTAGCTCGGCTGAGTTCTAGCGCGGATCGCCGAGCGTGTCGGCGACATAGGCGCCGCGGCTGCCCGGCGGCTCGTCGGGTCCCGTGGTCGTGTCGCGCTCCGTCTGGTGCTCCATCTCGGCGTTCAGCTCGCCGCCGAGCAAGACGAAGTACGCGGAGAAGTAGAACCACATCATCAGTACGACGATCGCGGCGACCGACCCGAACGTCTCGTTGTAGCTGCCGAAGTTCGACACGTACAGCGAGAAGAGCCCGGAGCCGACGAGCCACAGGAGCGCGGCCACCGTCGCACCCCAGACGACCCACCGCCATTCGGCGTGCTCGCGAGACGGCGCGTACCGGTATAGGACGGCGAGGATGCCCACGGCGGCGGCTGCGAGCAACGGCCAGCGCAACCAGCGGGCCAGGATCTCCGCGATCAACGGAAGCCCGAGCAGGCCGATCACGGCCGGGACCACGGCGATCGCAATCAGCGCGATCAGGACGAAGGCCAGCGTGACCAGCGTGAGCAGCAGCGCGACGGCGTTCAGCTTGAGGAATCCGCGCTTCTCCTCCTCGTCATAGACGATGTTGAGCGCCGTCATCATCGATTTGACGCCTTTCGACGCGCTCCAGAGCGCGAGCAGCAGCGAAACGACGGCGCCGATGCCCAACGCCGTGCTGCCGGAGGACGCGACGCGCTGAAGCTGCCCCTCGATTACCGTGCGGGCCTGCTCCGGCACGATCTCGGCCAGACTTTCCATCTGCTGCGCGACCGCGGCGGGATCGGTGAACAGACCGTATATCGCGACCAGCGCCGCGAGCGCGGGGAAGACCGAAAGGAGCCCGTAGAAAGCCGCCCCGGCCGCGACCAAAGAAAGGTTGTCCTTGGCGATGTTCTTCCTTACCCGATGGAAGATGTCGCCCCATGCGGGGCGCGGAAACTCCCTCGGATGCTCCGCCAACCTGCCGTGGGCTGTGCGCGCTCGTGCCATCGCCTCTCCTCGGGAGGCGCGGAAGCAATCGGCGTGCCAACTGCGCGAACGCCAAGCGGAAAAGGCATCGCCGCTCGGGCCGGCCGCCCGGCTCCGCACTGGCACGATCTCTGCAGCGCTCGGCTCAGGTCACTACGGGGAGGGAGGTAGTCGTCGAATCACATCGGCTCCGGCTCAAGTCCGGCGCTCTTTCCTGCCGGACCCGACCCGTGTGCGTTTACTCACGTGGAGCAGGAGGACAGCCCGATGGCCCATCCAGTGCAGAAGCTATTGCCGCTCGGCGCCGCGGCGCTCGCGGTCGCCGCGGCCGTGCTCGAGATCTCCAAAGCGCAACCCCCGCGCGAGGGTGATCCGCCCGAAGCGGCGCCATCGCGCGGTGTCACGAGCTACATGCCGGTGGCGAACGAAAGGCCGTTCGATGAGGTTTACCGGGAGCTGAGCGCCGGCAAGGCGGAAGTCATGGAGCGCCAACGCATGCTGCTCGAGGCGCGCTACGATCTCTCCGACCGTCCGGTCGAAGGCGTGACGATGTCGCGCGGCAAACCCGTACAAGGCGGCGTCCGCGTGCGCCTGCCCGACGGCGTGACCTGGCAGCAGCTCGCATCGATGCCGCCGTCGGCGATCGCGGAGCAGCATCTCTTTCCCGACGGGTTCAAGCCGCTGCCGCATCCGTTTCATGAGGAAGGCGGGATGGTGTTCCCGCAGCCCCACATCGACGAGGTAATGCGTCAGGAGCAGCGCGACTTGAGCCGCTTCGACGTGGACTTCGACTTGCCCGAGCACTTCTTGCCCGAGTTCCCGCCTGCGATCTACCTGACCACGCGTCCGGAGCTCGGCGACGTCTCTCAAGGGCAGCTCGTCACCAACAAGAACTTCTACGATCTCTTCAACGGCATCCTGAATCCGAAGCAGCTCGAAGGGCTGCGCCTCCTCGTGACCCCGTTCCCGCAGCAGCAGTTCAACATGACGAACGATCGTCGCAGCGAGGAGCCGCACCTCGGCGTCGCCTGCTTCGACTGTCACGCGAACGGCCACACGAACGGCGCGACACATCTGGTCGGCGACATCCGCCCGCAGGAGGTTCGACGGCGAATCGATACGCCGACGCTGCGCGGCGTCAGCCAGCAGCGCCTGCTCGGCTCGCAACGCGCGCTGCGCACGGTCGAGGACTTCACGGAATTCGAGCAGCGCGCCGCATACTTCGACGGCGACATCGTGATCGCGCAAAAGAAGGGGGTGAATTTCCTCGAGCGCGGCAGCGAGGTCCACGCGATGGCCGAGTTTCAGGAGATCCTCGATTTTCCGCCGGCGCCGAAGCTCGATCCTTTCGGACGCCTCGATCCGGAGCTGGCGACCGAGGAGGAGCTGCGCGGCGAGCAGGTCTTCTTCGGCCGGGGGCGCTGCGCGGAGTGCCACCCGCCGCCGATCTTCAGCGACAACTTCATGCACGACCTGCGGGCCGAGCGGTTCTACGACGAGGACGAGATCGTCAACGGCCGCAAGATGACGGACGGCGGCCCGACGAAGACGTTCCCGCTGCGGGGCATCAAGGACAGCCCGCCGTACCTGCATGACGGCCGCTTGCTGACGCTCGACGACACGGTCGAATTCTTCAATCTCGTGCTCGGGCTGGAGCTCACCGACGAGGAGAAGAGCGACCTGGTGCGGTACCTGTACGCGCTCTAGCGGCTCATCCGGGCGCCTGGGGCAAGCCCTTGGCGAGCTCGTCGGCGAGGGCGTGCCGCCCCACGGAGCGTGCGTGCTCCGCGAGCACGCGCGCGACGCCCGGGTCCGGCCGGAAACGCCGATCGAGGCTCGCGCAGCGCGCGGCGAGCTCGACGGCCGCGGGCGCGCGGCCGCTTTCCAGCAGCCGCCCGATGCAGCGGTTCGCGAACGCGAAGCCGTGCGTGCGGTCTTCCCACGCGAGCATGTGGTCGAGGACCCATTCGTGCACCTCGTCCGTCATCCCGGCCTCGTCGAGCAGCTGACGGATCGTGCGGTAGCCCTCGTCGACGAGCCCGCTTCGAATCGACGCGTACGCACGGTCGAGATACGTTTGCCACGCGCGATGCCGGTCGCGCTCCGAGCGTTCCTCCTCGGGCTCCGCCTCGCCGGGAATCTCGATCACGTCGCGTCGCGAGCGGACCGCGGCCCCGATCAGCGCGAACACGGCGAGCCATGCCCAGATCTGCACGGGCGCCGTGAGCGCGCGGGCCGCCGCGGCGGGAAGGACCGCCCCGGCGAGCCACGATGGAACGAATACGAGCGCGGCTCCGATCGCGAGAATCGCCCCATAGCGGCGGACGCCGATCGCGCGGACGATCTCGGCGCCGTTGCGGGGATCGAACGCCTCGCCGAGGTCGCCCGTGAGCGCTATGACGGTCGCCGACGCGGGGAACGCGACGGCGACCGCCGTGAGCCCCGCCGCGGAGACGAGCGCGGCGCCGGGGCCCGAGCCGAGCAGCGGCGATGTGGCGAACAGCACCGCGAGCCCGCCGAAGAAGATGAAGTGAAGGACGAGCCCGAAGTTGCCGACCGGATTCATCGTCTCCAGGCCGGGCGCCGGAATCATCTTGCGGCCGCGCGCCACGTGGCTCAGCACTTCGTAGGCGTAACGGCACACCGACAGCGGAACGAAAATGCGGGCGATCAGCCCGACCAGCCCGAGCCCGCCGGCCAGAACGAGCAGCAGCCCGTACGTGATGGCGACGACGACGAGCGTGCCGTCGGTCAGCCGGCCGAGGTCGAGCTCGGCCGGCCGTCGATTGACGCGGACCGTGAGGCCGCGAGACGGCACTTAGCGCTCTACGTGCACGAGGCGCGGTAGATGCTCTCGATCGACTCGTCGAGCGCTCGATTGAACTCCTCGTCTGATTGCTGCGCAGTCAGCCCTTCGACGAGCGCCCGCGAGAAGCTCGCGATCATACCGTGCTGCCTCGCGAGCCGCTCGTTCGCCTCCGCGCGGGTATAGCCCCCGGAAAGCGCGACGACCCGCACGACATTCTTGTGCTCGATCAGATCGCCGTAGAAGTCGTCCTCGTCCGGCAGCGTCAGCTTCAGCATGACCGCCTGATCCGGGCCGAGCCCTTGCAGCGCCTTCAGAATGCCGGCCTTCAGCAGCAATTCGGCCTTCGCCTTCTCGGGACAGTGGATGTCGACCTCGGGCTCGATGATCGGCACGAGACCGGTGGAGAGGATCTGCCGCCCGAGCTCGAATTGCTGCTCGACGATCGCCGCAATGCCGGCTTCATCGGCCTGCTTGATGACCGAGCGCATCTTCGTGCCGAAGATGTTTTTCCCCTTGCCCTTGGCGAGGAGCTTGTCCAGATCCGGTATCGGCTTCATCAGCTGCACGCCGTTCCTCTCCTCGGCGAGGCCTTTGTCGACCTTCAGGAACGGGACGACGTTCTTGACGTTCCACAGATAGTCCGCGGTGGGCTGCCCTTCGATCTCGCTGTCCATCGTGCGCTCGAAGAGGATGGCGCCGAGAATGCGGTCGCCGTTGAACGCGGGGCTCGTGATGATACGGGTGCGCATGCGGTGGACCAGGTCGAACATCTCCTCCTCGTTCGACCAGGCGTCGTCGCCGATGCCGTAGAGCCGCAGCGCCTTCGGCGTGCTGCCGCCGCTTTGGTCCAGCGCCGCAATGAAGCCCGCGGCGCTGCGAACCTTCTTCAGTTGTGCTTCGAAGTTGCTCACGATTTCCCTCGAAAAGCGGGTGGGAAGGGGAAACTCCCCTCGATTGCGCCATTTTAGCGCGTAGGCCCGGACTCGAACACGCGGCGCCTGCCTGCGGGCGCCGCCGAACACGACGTGATGCTCCCCCGGCGCAAAAAGGGGCGAGACGCGCATCAGCGCGCGGGTCGCCCATGCCGATCGCGGGCGGCTGTGATAACGTGGGGCACGATCGGGGGAACGGCGATCAGAGGTCCGCGATGAGACGTGTTGCGCTGCTCGTTTTGCTGCTCGGCCCGTGGGCCGGCGCGGTTGCCTGGGCCGCGGAGGCCCCTGCGGAGATAGCGTGGTTCGACGGCGGCGTCGAAGCGGCGTTCGCGAAAGCGCGAGCCGAATCGAAGCCGGTGTTCCTTTTCTGGGGCGCGGTCTGGTGCCCGTACTGCGCGGACCTCAAGGCGCATGTCTTCTCCCGCCCGGACTTCGTCGAGAAGCTCGATCTCTTCGTCCCCGTATACCTCGACGGCGACGATCCCGGGGCGCAGAAGTGGGCGGAAACCTTCGACGTCGCAGGCTATCCCACCGTGCTCGCCCTCGCTCCCGACGGCGCGGAGCTCGCCCGCATCGCGGGCGGCATGGACGTGCGCGTCTACGACGACATGCTCGATCTCGTGCTCGGAGACGTTCGCCCGATCGATGCAGTGCTTCGATCGGTCGACGCTGCGGCGCTCACGGCCGAGGACTGCCGGCGTCTCGCGTACAACGGCTGGGGGCTCGAGGACGTCGAGCCGGCGGCGGGCGCGCAGCTCGCCGCGACGCTCGCGAAGGCCGCTGAGCGGTGCGCGTCGAGCGGCCGTGCCGAGGCCGCGCGCTTGACTGCGATCGCCGCCTCCTACGCCCTGGGGTCGGAAGCCGACGCGCTGGCGGGCGGCGCGTCGCCGTCGCCGCTCCTCGGGGATCTCGTCGGCCGTGTGGGCGAGGTCGTGGCCGATCCCGTGCTTGCCGCGTCCGTCGCCGACGCTCTTCAGTATCTCGGCGAGGACTTCTTCGTCCTCGCGCGCCGGCTCGCGCCAGAGCAGGCTCCCGAGCTGCTCTCGAACTGGTCCGAGGCGATGACGGCCGCGTCTCGCGATGAGCGCTACGGCGAAGGCGATCGCCTCGCCGCGGAGCGCAGCAAGGTCGAGGCCGTGAAGGCCCTCGGCGGCGGCGAGGGCGTGCCCGCCCCTCTGGAGGCCGAGGCGCGCGCGCTCATCGAGGAGACGCTCGGGAAGGTGCAGAACACGCCGGCACGGCCGGGCGCCGTGAACGGCGCGGTCAACCTGCTCGTCGCGCTCGGCGACCCGGCGGCGGCGTACGCGATCGCGGAGCGCGAGATGCGGCGCTCGAAGACGCCGTACTACCAGATGGCCGATCTCGCGGCTCTCGAAGAGATGATGGGGCACCTCGAGACCGCGATCGTCTGGCTGGAGCGGGCGTACCGGGCATCGAAAGGGCCGGCCACGCGCTTCCAATGGGGCACGAACTTCGTGCGCGGATTGATTCGCATGACCCCGGGCGACGAGGCGGCGATTCGCGAAGCGGCGATCGAGGTGCTCGGCGAGCTGGAAGGGCCGGACCGAATCTATCGGCGCACCCGCGCACGTCTCGAGACGCTCGATGCGAGTCTCCGCGAATGGAACGCGGACGGCGCCCACGCTGAAGCGATCGATGCGATTCGGCAGCGGATCGCGAATATCTGCGCCTCGGTACCGAAGAGCGAGCACGACGCGCTAGAAAGCTGCGAGAAGTTCCTTTCGAGCTGACGGCGGGTACGGTCGCGAAGCGTATTCCGCGCTGGAGCCCAGCGCGTACAGAGTCGAAGCTGAAGGGGCGCATCGGGCTCGCGCGCAACCTCCCGAAGGCGCTACGAGAGCATGCTTTGATACATCTCCATCAGCATCGATGCTCGCAAACCGCCGATCGTCGGATCTATCCGAGAGGCGTGCTTGTAATAAATCGCTAGGGTCGTCTCGGTCACCTCGGGATCGGCAACGATCGAGAACAGCGTCTCGCTGTGCATCGGCACGCCGTAGTCGATGCGCTTCGGCGGGTTGACGGGACCCGCGAGTCCCTCGAAGTGCTCGCGCACGAGGCTATCGACGCGCGAGGCGTCGAAATCGCCTACGGCGATGACGGCCATGAGGTCCGGCCGGTACCAATCGCGATAGAAGTGGACGAGGGCGTCGCGGTCGATCTCTCGATGCTCTCGAGCGTGCCGATCGGAACCCGCTCTGCATATCGGGAGCCGCTGAAGATGACCTGGTCGCGTTCTTCCTGGACGCGCGTGCTCGCGTTCCGGCGCGCTCTCCGCTCCGCGAGCACGACGCCGCGCTCCTTCTCGATCTCCTGCGGGTCGAGGGTCAGGCCGTGGGCCCAGTCTTCGAGGATCTGAAACGCTGTTTCGATATCGTCCTCGCTGTCGGTCGGCACGGTCAGCGTGTAAACCGACTGGTCGAAAGACGTGCTCGCGTTCAAATCCGGCCCGAGACGCATCCCGAGGGATTCTACGAAGGATACGAGCTCCTGCTTCCGAAATTTTCGGTGCCGTTGAAGGCCATGTGCTCGAGGAAATGAGCGACGCCGCGCTGATCGTCGTCTTCGACAATGGATCCCATATCGACAACCAGCCCGCGGCGTCGTCATCTGTCACCCATCCGGCGCGTGCCGGGATATGGGACGGCTCTGGGCGTCAGAATGGTAGCTGCTGCTATCGAACCGGGCTCTTCGGATACCCGGCGGCTGGGCCCGCCGGCCCAGCCGGCGAATCGCGGCCTACAACCCCAGCGCGTACAACAGCGTGTCGTTGTACATGATCATCCTGCCGAAGAAGATCACGCCGAACCAGGCGACGAGCGACGTGGCGGCAACGATCTTGGCCGCCGGCGGCGCATCGCCGTCAGGCGCGACGGCGTCGGCGGCCTTTGCGATCCCCGTGAAGTAGAACACGAGCACATTGATGCCGGCGATCACCATCAGCAGGAGCTTCAGCTGCAGCGAGAGATTCTCGAGATAGTACTGCGGCCCGCCGACGGGGTTGCCGGCGACGAACACGAAGCCCGTGGAGGCGTTGACGATGAATGCGACGACACCGAACGGCACGAGCCGCTCGAGGTGCTGGATCGGAATGCCCTTCCCGAACCCGAGAATACGCAAGTCGACGAGGCCTACGGTCCCGATCAGCGTCGCCATTCCGACGAAGTGCAGAATCTCGCAGAGCGGCCAGACCCAGTCGTGCGCATTGACGAAGTCGGCCATGCCGGTTGCGGCAAGCAAGTCGGACAGGAATTCCATTGCGCGACCCCTAGCTGAAGAAGCTGGCGACGAAGTTCGGATACGAAGTAAGCCGGCCGGCGATGATGGCCGCGATCCACAGCACGAGCGTACTGAGCGCGAAAGCGCGCGTTCTCGGCGACGGGATCAGCTGGCCGGTGGCGGTGTCGATCGCGAGTCGCCCGCGCAAGAGCTCCATCGAGATCACGGCAAGCGCGATCAGCACGATCTTGATGATGAACATCACGTTGCTCAGCATGTCGGACGCGCGGGCTGCGAGCAGCAGCACGCCCGAAATCGCGTTGATCGTGAAGCCGATCCACATCACCGGGAACAGCTTCAGCAGCGGTGCGATCGGGATGCCCGGAGCCACCCCTAGTATTCGCAGCGATACCGCCGCGCCGACGCCGACGACGATAGCGAGACCCATCGCGTGCAGGGAAAGCACCGTGGTGTACGCGAAAATCGATGGCGATTCGCGAACCCAGACGGCGATCGCGGAGCCTTCGATGGCTTGGATGAAATCTCCCATTTCTGAACTCGTTACATCCTCGAGTCGACTCGGATAGCCTGCAACGCGTTACGGGCGGCGCGCATTGGAGATCGAATCAGAGGCGACCGCAAAAAAACAAAAGGCAACAAAACAAAAGCGCCGGCCCCGACATTTGCGGCGGCCGGCTCGCGACCCCGCAAACTTCGGGGCGGTCGCATGCTACAGCATGTCGCCGAGCCACCACAAGCCGCGATTTCCCGAAGCGCGCGCCCGTCGCAAGCCGTCGCCCTCCCCGCCGTGGCACGAATGATGCTTCGCCCCGCTTTCGATTTCCCTCGAGGCGCATGAGGCGCCTGTTCAGGGCATCGGCGATTCTCGCATTCGGCAAGGAGGCATTCCCCATGAGAGCAGTAGCAGTGCTCATTAGCGCCGCGTTGACGAGCGGCTGCAGCGTCCTCGACGGCCTCAGCTTCGACGACAGCCGGACGCTCGATCCCGCGAAGGTCTACCTCGGCCCGATCGACGAAGTGCTGACCAGCAAGCGCGACGTGGATCAGTACACCTGCGTGAGCGATAGGCCGATGGTCTGCACGAGTCACGGCACCCGTTTGGATTGCCGCTGTCCGTTCTGAACGGCGCGAGCCGACCGCTCACGGGGCGCTCGGCTCGATGCGCAGCACGGCCCCGTCGTCCTCGTGGTCCGTGACGGCGTACAGCAGCTCGTCGGGACCTTGCCGCACGTCGCGGATTCGTTGGTGGAGATCGAGCAGCAGCGACTCGCGGCGAAGCTCCTGCATGTTCTCGTTGAAGAGAATTCGCTGCAGTCGGCCGGTGCCGGGGATCTCGCCGTACCGCATGCCGCCGACGAACACGTCGCCGGTCCACTTTGCCAACCGGCTTCCGGTATAGAACGCGAGGCCGGACGTCGAGATCGACGGCATCCAGTAGACGACCGGCGGCTCGAAATCGTCGTGCGTCGGAACGCCGTGGTCCGACTGCCACGGGCCGGGATAGGTGCGGCCGAAGCTCACGACCGGCCAGCCGTAGTTCCTGCCGGGCCGGAGGATGTTGATCTCGTCGCCGCCGTTCGGGCCCATCTCCACTTCCCACAGCAGCCCGGTGCCGGGGTGCACGGCGAGCCCCAAGGGGCTGCGGTGCCCCAGCGTGTAGATCTCGGGCTTGTAGCCGGCGCGGCCGACGAACGGATTGTCGTCCGGCACGCTTCCGTCGTCCCTCAAGCGCAGCACCTTGCCCGCGTAGCTGTCCGGATCCTGCGCCGCATCGTCCATGCCGCCGAACGTCGTCACGTAGAGCATGCCGTCCGGTCCGAATGCCATCCGCGAGACGCTCCCCGCGTCCTCCGCGAGGAAGATGTCCTCGACGCCGGCCAGGGCCTTCCCGTCCCATCGTCCGCGGGCCACGGCGAGAGCGCTGCCCGTTTCGCCGCGCGGCTTGTTGTAGGTGAGATACACGTAGCGGTTGCTCTCGAAATCCGGGTGCAGCACGACGTCGAAGAGCCCGGAAAGCCCGACGCCCCGCACTTCAGGCACGCCGGCGACGGGCTCGGGCTCGAGCGCGCCGTCGCGGATCACGCGCAGCCGGCCGGCGTTGCGCTCGGTGACGAGCATCCCGCCGCCGGGCAAGAACGCGAGGCTCCACGGATGCGCGAGGCCCCGCGCGACGACGCTGACGCGAATGTCCTGGCCTTCGCCCGTCGCAAACGTCACCGGCTCCGACGGAATGGGCGGGACCGGCAGACCCACCGGCGCGACGGGGATGCCGTTGTTGAACGGAACACGCTGCTGCGCCGAGAGCGGCAGCACCACGACGAGCGCGAAGAGCGCCGAGCATGCGTTGACGAGCCTCATTCGAACCTCCCCTGCCATCGCCCCGATGCGACGGGCCCGATCTTACTCCGACTTCGCCGACCTTCGATCATTCGGGGAGGTGCCGCCGGCGGCGACTCTCGCCGCGAAGCGGCGCAGCACGGCGGCGGCCTCCGGCGTCTCCTGCCGGGCGTCGAGGATCCGATCCGGATCGATGTCTTCGGCGATCAGCTTTTCGCGAAGCGCCCGGACGTACGCGCCGATAATCTCCGCCGTCATCTCCGGATGGAACTGCACGCCCCAGGCTTCGGGTCCGAAGCGCACGGCGGCGTAGCGGTCGAGCGCGGTGGCCGCGAGCGACTCGGCCCCCGGCGGGAGCTCGAGCACGGTGTCGAGATGCGTCGCGGACGCCGGGAAATCGCGCGGCCCGTCGCCGAGCAGCGGATCGGAGCAGTGCAGCCCGACCCGGACCGTGCCGATCTCACGGCCGCGGGGATTCGGTCCGGATCGTCCGCCGAGCGCCATCGCGAGCAGCTGATGACCGAAGCAGATGCCGAGGACCGGCACGTCGGCCTCGACGAGCCGGCGGAGCCCATCCTGTGCGCGGCGCATCCACGGCAGCTGATCCGCGATTCGGGCCGGGGATCCGGTGACGATGACGCCGGCCGCGTCGCCCGGGCCGGGCAATGCGGCCTCGCCGACGCAGTCGACCACGTCCCAAGGCCCGGCCCACGCGTCCCCGACGGTGGCGCGGATCATGTCCGCGAACGACCCCGCCGACCGCTTCGCCTCCGGCACGGGCTCGCCGGTGATCCAGATCGAGAGCGGCCGCCCGCCGCCGCGCGCGCTCATCCGGGCCCCGCGGCGGCTTTCGCCTGGCGGCCGAGACCACCCTCGAGACCGGCGGCAAGGGCCGGACGCTCGCGCCGGTGCCGCCCGCTCACGGGCCCTGCCCTGCTTCCGTGCGGCGGGCGTAGTCGATCACGGCGCGCAGCAGCGTCTCGCATTCGCGAAGCTGCCCGATCGCGACGTGCTCGTCGGGCTTGTGCGCGTGATCGATCGAGCCCGGGCCGACGACGACCGCCGACATCCCGGCCTCCTGAAAGAGCCCCGCCTCCGTAGCGAACGCGACCGCACGTGCCGGCCCGGCGCTCGTGAGCCGGCGCACGAGCGCTTCCGCGGGCGACCCGGCCGCCGGGACGAGCGAAGGCGCCGCGACGACACGCCGCGTGACGACGCTCGCATCCGGGTAGCGCGCACGCATGCGCGGCAGCAGATCCCCCTCCACGAACTCGGTGAGACGCGCGAGCACCGCCTGCACGTCGTGCCCGGGCACAGGGCGGCACTCCCACTCGATCCGGCACTCGCCGGCGACGACGTTCACGGCCGTGCCGCCGTCGATCCGGCCGACGTTGATCGTGGTGTACGGCGGCGTGAACGCCGCGTCGAACGGCCCTTCGGCTGCAAGCTCGCGCGCGAGCGCATCGAGGCGGCACACGATCTCCGCGCCGTGCACGACCGCCGACAGCGCCTCGTGCGTCTGGCTCGAATGCGCGGCGAGGCCCGTCGCCACCGTCTCGAACGCGTAGATCCCCTTGTGCGCGTTGACGAGCGCCATCCCGGTCGGCTCGCCGACGATCGCGATGCGCGGCTGCGGCAACTCGCGCGCGATCTTCGCGAGAAGCGTCGGCACGCCCCGGCAGCCGAGCTCCTCGTCGTAGGAAAACGCGAGATGCAGCGGCGTTCTGGGCTTCGCCGCGACCATCTCCGGAACGAGGGCCAGCACGCACGCGATGAAGCCCTTCATGTCGCACGTGCCGCGCCCGTAAATACGCCCGCCGACGGTGACGGCGCGGAACGGATCGGTGGACCAGCGCTGGCCGTCGACGGGCACGCAGTCGGAGTGCCCGGAGAGGACGATTCCGCCGTCGATCGCCGGGCCGATCGTGGCGAAGAGATTGGCTTTCTGCCCGGCCGCGTCGTGAACGAGCGTGACCGCCACGCCGTGCCCGTCGAGGTAGTCCGCGATCGTCTCGATCAGCTCGAGATTCGACCGGCTCGATGTCGTATCGAGCGCGACGAGGCGCGCGAGAAGCTGTTCCGTGCCGAGACTCACGAGTGGGGTGCGGGCGGACGATGGTCTCTAACTTACCTCAACCGGCCGCCTCCCGACATAGATCGACTCGGGGCGAATCAGGCGCCCGGTGCGCCGCTGCTCGAGCGCGTGCGCGGTCCAGCCGACCACCCGGCCCATCGCGAACAGCGGCGTGAATGCGCTGCGCGGCATGCCGAGCCCATCGAGCAGCATCGCCGTGTAGAACTCGACGTTCGTCTCGAGCCTGCGCCCGGGCTTGTGGCGGCGCAAAGCATCGAGCGCGGCCGTCTCGACGGCGCGTGCAAGCTCGAGCTTCTCGCCCGACGGCGCAAGCTGCTCGAGCGCGCCCTTCAGCACGTCTGCGCGCGGGTCGCGCACCCGATAGATGCGATGGCCGAACCCCATCAGGCGCTTGCCGTTTCGAAGCGTCGTCTCGATCCACGCCGCCGCGCGCTCGGGCGTGCCGATCGCGTCGAGCATGTCGAGCACGGGCTCGGGAGCGCCGCCGTGAAGCGGGCCCGTGAGCGCGGCATACGCGCCGAGCGCGGCCCACGACAGGCCGGCGCCCGTGGACGCGATGACCCGCGCGGTGAAGGTCGAAGCGTTCATCCCGTGGTCCATGACCGTGACGAGATAGGTCGTGAGCGCCGCGACTTCCTTCGGATCGGCCGGCGCGCCGCGCAGCATGCGGAAAAAGTCCGCCACGTGCTCTGCCCGCGGATCGGGCGCGATCGGCCGGTCGCCGCGCGCGAGGCGCACCACGTTCGCGAGGAACACGGGGACGGCGCCCGCGGCCGCGACGTGCGCCCCCGATTCGCGACCGGGCAGCGACGCGAGGCCGAGCCGCACGCCCTCCGACGGCGTGAGGCCCTCGAACGCCGGAACGAGGTCCGCGAAACGCGAGAACGCCGCGACGCGGGCCGCGCCCAGAGCGGCCCGAACGTCGGCGGCGCTGGACGGCGGCCGATCCTCCGCAACGCCCCAGAAGAGCGCTGCGGCCGTCTCGAAGTCGTGCCGCTCCGCGAATTCCGCGAGCTCGTAGCCGCACAGAATCAAGCGGCCCGAGTCTCCTTCGACGTGGCTCAGCGCGGTCTCGGCGGCCGCGATTCCTTCGAGCCCGGGGATCGCGCGAGGCGGTCCCGCGGCGCCGGCAGTCGCACCCATTGCGATTCTCTCCTTTCGCGAAAGACCGACGTCAATCTGCACCGCTTTCGCGAAGCGATCAATCTTGATTAAGCTCATCAATATGAAGACATCACGCGCTTCGGAGCCGGGGCCCTACTTGAGCGCACGCGAGGCCGCGGCCGAGCTCGGCGTCTCGGTCGCCACGCTCTATGCCTACGTCAGCCGCGGGCTCGTTCGCTCCGAGCCGGTACGGGGCGAGCGTGCAAAGCGCTACCGCGCAGAGGACGTGCGGGCGCTGCGCGAGCGGCGCGCTCCGCCGCCGGGCGACATGCCGGTCGAGCGGCGCGCCGAGGCGCTTGCGTGGAGCCGTCCGGTGCTCGCTTCCGCGATCTCGCTGATCGATGACGGCAGGCTTTACTACCGAGGCGTCGACGCCTGCGAGCTCGCACGACATGCGTCGCTCGAAACCGCGGCCGGCCTTCTGTGGCAAACGGCCGACTACGACGCGTTCTCGTCGGAAAACCTTCCGTGCATGGGGCCGCTTCTTCGGCAGGTCATCGATGCGACGCGGGGCAGCCATCCGATCGACCGCTGCATCGCAGCGCTCGCCGTCGGCGGCCGAGATGACGACGGAGCATTCAATCGCACCGATCACGGCCTCGCGCGGGCCGCGGCTCGAATCACGCGGCTGATGACGGCGCTCGTCGCAGGCTGCGAGCTCTCGGCGGCACCCGTGCACGAGCAGCTCGCGGCAGCATGGGGCCTCGATATGAAAGGCAGGGATCTCGTGCGGATGGCGCTCGTGTTGCTCGCGGATCACGAGCTGAACGCGTCGACGTTCACGCTACGCTGCGCCGTATCCACCGGGGCGAACCTGTACGAAGGCACGATCGCAGCCCTCGCGGCATTGAAAGGGCCGCTTCACGGCGGCGCGACGACGCGCGCTGCACATCAGCTCGAGAAGCTGATGCAAGGCGACCCGCTGGCGCGCGTGCGCGAGCAAGCCGAAAGCGGCGAGCGCTTTGTCGGCTTCGGTCACCCGCTCTACCGGGACGGCGACCCGCGCGCGTCGGCGTTGCTCGATGCGGTAGAGGCCCGCGTCGGCGAGCGGTTCTTGACGCGCGATCTGCCCGAGCAGGTGAGGAAAGCCGTCGGCGTGCTCCCGACCATCGATTACGCGCTCGCCGTGCTCGCGCGCGTGCTGAAGCTGCCGCCGCTCGCCGGCATCGGGCTGTTCGCGGTCGGCCGAAGCGTCGGATGGGCTGCGCACGGCCGCGAGCAGATGCGCGCCCGCACGTTGATTCGGCCGCGCGCGACTTACGTCGGGCCGGCGCCGAAATCGCGGGGGTGAACGGCGTGGCGCTACGCGCGAGCCGCGGGCCTCACTCCTGCTGCGGCGCCGGCACGTTCTCGGCGGAGCCGCCGAGGAACAAGCGCTCGCCGTTGCCGAGGAGGAAGGAGCGCCCGACGGCGGTATTGCTGCCGTCCCGCGCTTGATAGCCCTCGACCATCAGCTCCGTGCCCGCCGGAACGGTCTGAGCCGTGACGCCGCGTCTGATCAGCGCGTTCGGGCTACCGCCCTCGATCATCCAGACGACCGGCTTCCCGTCCTCGCCCTGGACCTCGAGGTAGAACCAGGAGTGAGGGTTCACCCACTCGACCTTCGTGATCTTGCCTTCCAGCCGGACCGGCCGGTCCACATCGAACTCGGACGCGAACGAATGATGCGCCCAGCTCGAAGCCGACGCGGCCAGGAGACCGGCGCACGCGACGATCGCGCCGATCGTTTTCATCCAGAGCGTTTGCATAAGGCCCCCTGATCGTCCTCCAAACGGCGCGGCCTACTCGGTGGCAGACTGCTGCCGTGCGCGCTCTGCGGCTTCCTCGGCCCGCGCGCCGGCCAAAGTGTTTCTCACGCCGTAGTTATGCTCGTGGCAGGCGTATTCGAAGATCGGCCCTTCCGACCGTGTCATCGGCACCTCGCCGGACCACGGCCGCACCCACGTCGACGGATCGTCCACCGTGAACTGGTAGAGAATCGTGTCGTCGGCCACGCGGGTGAACCGCTCGATCACTCGAAGGTTCTCGCTCGCGCCGCGGAACGCCGTCTTGTCCGTGAGGTTCGTGGTCTCGACGACCAGCGTGTCGCCCTCCCAGTGGCCGACGGACGAGCCCTTCCACTGGCGAATGTTCTCCGGCAGGTGCGGCCGGCCGTCGAGCGGGATGATCCGCGTGTCCTGCATCATCTCGACGAGAATCATCACGTAGTCGGCGGACTGCACGATCTGCAGATGGCTGTTGTAACCGATCGGCAGCATCGGGGGATCGGCGCCCCAGATGATGCAGCGGGCCGGTAGCCCCATGTTCTGCACGCGGTCCGTGGGCGGATTTCGCCGGCGCGCTTCGGCCCGGGCCGCCTGCCGCGCTTCGCCCTGCGGCGTCATCGCGGGAATGCGCCCGGTCGGCGGATCCACGATCAGCGACGTGCGCCGATTGCGCACGAAACCGTCCTGGCCGCGCGTCAGGCCGAACTGCGAGAGGTCGTAGTGCACGTCCGCGGTCGTGCCCGGCTCGGTTTGATCGAAGCCCCTGGCGACGCTCCTCTCGATGAGCGCGTCGAGCTCCTCGTCGGTGTAGAACGCCTTGTTCCCGAGCTCTTCGGGGCGTTCGAGCGGCGTGAACGACGCATTCGTCCAGTAGCCTTGAAGATCGGGCTGCCCGTCGGGCGTCCGCGGCACCTGCCAGCTTTGCGCCGCAGCCTCCTCGAAGCAGAACGGCACGAGCAGCGCCGCGCCGCACAGGACGGCGGCCGCGCGCCGCACCGACGTGTGTGGATGACTCATTTGCCTTCCCTCACTGTTCCGGCTTCGCCAAGTCGCCGTAGAGAAGATCCTCGACGAACACCATGCATTTGAACTCCATGATCTGCGCGTTCTGCTCGACGCGCCGATACAGAGGCATGCGGATCGTCCACGGCCGAGTGAAGACGGTAGGGTCCTCGATCGTGGCTTCGTACATCAGATGATTCGGGCTCAGGTGCGTGAAACGCTCGACGACCCGCAGGTTCTCGTCATGAAAGTTGCCCGCTCGATCGAACCACGTCATGCCGTTGAAGCCGGTGGTCTCCACGACCAGCGAATCGCCCTCGAACCGGCCGTTCGACCAGCCCATCCAGCTCGGGACCGGAGCCGGCTTGTGATCCTTCATGTAGATCGTGCGCACCGCTCCCCGATACTGATAGGCGATCATGATGTGCGAGTCGCTCTGAATGATCTGGAACGGATGCGGCATGTACGTGGCGCGGGGCACGCCCGGGAGATAGCACTTGACCTCCGGATCGCGCTCGAGGCGGTGAGCGAAATTCTCGTCGCGCTGCTTCGCGGCCCACGGCTGGTACGGAATGGTGCCGCCTTCGACGAAACCGCGGCTCGGCGGCGTCGCGTAGGCCGCGCCGAGCTCGAGCACCGGGCCGGCGTAGGCCGCATGCCCCTCGAGCCCCCAGTTCGCCTCGTTCAGCGCCTGCCATACGCCGTTGAAGTCGGGCGCTCCGCTCGCGGTGCGCGGCGCTTCGAAGCTCTCGGACTGTGCGACTGCGGTGTCGAAGGCCGGCGCCGAGCAGACGACGGCCAGAGCAAACGCGGCCGCGGCGCGCGCAAACGATTTTCTCATCTCCCCTCCCACCACGCGCCCGCGGACCTACGCGTCAAGTGCCGAGCGCGCGCCGCAGGAACGCCTCCGTGCGCGCCCAGTGCTCGCCGCTATAGAACGCGCGGCCGCCATGGCCGGTACCATGCACCACATCGAGGTAAACGTCCAGATCGAGCGCCTCGTAGGCGCCGTAGAGCTCGTGCGCCTGATTGATCGGCATCTGCGTGTCCTGATCACCGTGCAGCAGATGCAGCGGCGGGTCGGAGGCGTCGACGTGGAACACCGGGCTTGCAAGCCGGGCGAGCTCCGGGACGGCGTCGGGCGCGGCGCCGAGCAGGAGCTGCACCGCCGGTGCTCGCACCCGCAGGCCCGCCGGCGTGGATTGATCGAGGATCGTCGTGAGGTTCGACGCGCCGAAGTAGACGACGATCGCCTGCACGTTGGAGGAGACGTCGAGATGCTCGCCGACCGTGCCTTCGAGCGCTTCGTGCCCGTTCGTGACGCCGACGAGCGCCGCGAGATGTCCGCCGGACGACGCGCCCGCGATCGCGATGCGATCCGGATCGTAGCCGTACCGCGGGGCATTCGCGCGCAAGTAGCGAATCGCGGCCTTGATGTCGTGCACCATCGCCGGAAACGGCGCGTCGGTGGACTGCCTGAAGTCGAGGCTCGCGAGCGCGAACCCCGAATCGACGAAATTCGCCGGCGGCGACTCCTTCGACCCAAAGCGCCAGGCGCCGCCGTGCACCCAGACGACGAGCGGCGGCGGCGTGGCCGAGTCAGGCAGATAAAGGTCGAGCTTCAGAGCCCGACCGTCGACGACCGCGTACGTGACGTCGGCATGCTGCGGAGCCGGAGACTGCGCGAATGCGGAAAAGGAGAAGGCGGCCGACAATACCGTGCCCGCAATGATGCGCGCGGGCCGTGTCGCCGCGGTGCCGATCAACGGTTTCATCGGGGCTCATGCCCTCTTGTTCGATCCCCTCTGCGATTGTGACCGATCGACGGCCGCCGTGACAACGTGCCGGCTCGGCACCCCGCCGTCGGCAGGCAAGACGGAATGGAGGCCCGATCGGACCGTCGTCGGCAGGGGACGGACGGGGTCAGCGGTTCTGCGCGGTCTTCTCGGCCATCAGCCGCTCGAGCAGCGCGACCGTCTCGACGTGCGGCTCGGCCGGCTGCCGCAGGAACGGCTCTCGATAGTCGCCTCTCGCCAAGTCGATCGGCAGCGCGCCGTTCGCGTCTTTCGCGTAGAGGTCCGCGCCGTTCGCGACGAGGAACTCGACGATCGAGTTGAAGCCCTTCATCGCCGCGCCGTGCAGCGCCGTGCGATGCGGCACTGCGCGCGGGCTCGGCACCTGTCGGCCGCGGTAGTCGTAGCTGTAGTCGCCCAAGCGCTGCTCGATGACGAGGAGATGCGCCGCGGTCTGCCCCTTCGGCTCGGTGACCATGCGCGCGTTGATGTCCGCGCCCGCGTCGAGCAGCAAGCGGAGCGTCTCGAGCACGCCCTCCTCCGTGCGGTTCCTCCCGCGGGTCACGCGCAGGCCGTACTCGACGCCGGCCGCCGCCATCAGCGGCGTGACCCCTTGATTGCTCGGCAGGTCGACCAGCGCGCCGTGCTCGAGCAGAAGCTTCACGAACGGCGCGTCGCCGGCGCGCGCAGCCCGGAGGAGCGGCGTCGCGCCTTGCGAGAGGATGCCGTCGCCGCCGCGGTCCTGCGGCACGTTGCGGTACGGCGGCCGCCGCTTCAGCTGAATGTTCGGGTCGGCGCCGCGCTCGAGCAGCATCCGCGCGATGTCGAGCGCGCTGTGATCGTCGGTGCTCGGCAGCACGACCATCGCGCCGTTGCCCATGACCGGCAACGTGCTCGTGTCGGCCGCCATGTAGAGCGGCGTGCGGCCGTAAAGATCCCACTTGTCGACGTCGGCGCCCGCCTCGATCAGATAGGCGGCGAGGTCGAAGTGCAGGTTGAACAGCGCCATCACGAGCGGCGTGACCCGGTGCGGGTCGTGCATGTCGATGTCCGCGCCGCCCTCGACGAGGTGTCGTGCGCACTCGATGCAGCCTTCGCGCGCTGCATAGAGCAGCGGCGTGAACCCGCCCTGGTTCATGTCCTTCGGACGCGGCTCGCGGATGACTTTTCGCGGCCAGTTGCGAACCTTGCCGCGCGCGTTCACGTCGGCGCCGTGCGCGACGAGAAACTTCACCATCTCGGGCTGGCTCTGCGCCGCCGCCCACATCAGCGCCGACTGCCCGCCCCACTCCTCTTTGGCATCGACGTCGGCGCCAGCATCGACGAGCAGCGCCGCGGCTTCGACATTGCCCGTGCGCGCGACGGCCATCAGCGGCGTCTCGCCCTCGGGATTCATCGCGTTCGGATCGGCGCCGGCCTCGAGCAGCGCCTCGATCACCGGCGCGGAGCCGATCATCGCGGCCTCGGACAGCGCGAACGCGCCGAATTCGTTTCTCGCGTCGACGTTGGCCCCGGCGTCGAGCAGCAGCCGGACGAGCTCGGCGTCGTCATGATGCGCCGCCCACATCAGCGCGGTGGAGCCGTCCGGCCCCCGGGCGTTCGGGTCCGCGCCTTCCCGAAGGAGCGCGATCGCCGCCGCTCGATCGCCGGACTCGGCGGCCTCGACGAGCGAAAGCTCGCCGGCGATCGCCGGGAAGGCGGCCAGGACGGCGAGCACCGCCCCGCAGCCGACGAGCCTGGTGCGCATGCTAAACCTCCGACAGCTCGCCGCCGCTGTCGCCGATCGACTCCACTGGAATCCCGGTGCGGTGCAGCAGCGTCAACAGCAGATCCGCGAAGCGCGTGTCCTGAGGGTACTTCAGGTGCTGGCCGCCCTTGATGCTGCCGTGCGCGTGGCCGAGCACCGCGGTCGGCAGCGGATCGTTGTTGTGCTTGTTGCTGTCGCTCATGTTGCTGCCGAACAGGATCATCGAATGATCCAGCACGGTGCCGTCGCCTTCCTGCGTGCTCGCGAGCTTCTCGATGAAACCCGCGAAGAGCTTCGTGTGGTAGGTCTGAATCACGGCGAGCCGTTCGAGCTTGCCGGGGTCGTTCGCGTGATGGGAGAGCGGGTGGAACGCCTCGGAGATGCCGATGTTGTTGTACGTGCGCATGCTCGCCTCGCGGTCCATCGAGAACGTGATGATCCGTGTGAGGTCCGCCTGCACCGCTAGCGCCATCAGATCGAACATCATCTTGAAATGGGTTTCGAGATCGTTCGGCACGCCGACCGGAGCGTCCGGGATGTCGAGCGTCGAGGTGTCCTGCTCGCTCGCCATCTGCACGCGGCGCTCGATCTCGCGAACGGAATCGAGGTAAACGTCGACGGCCGCACGGTCTTGCGGCCCGAGCGTCTTCTGCAAGCGGGCCGCCTGGGCCTGCACGCGATCGAGGATGCTGCCCGTCTCGCGCATGATGGCCTCGCGCTCCTCCTGAGTGTCGCCCTGACCGAAGAGCCGATAGAAAACCGCGCGAGGATTGCGCTCCTGCGGCAGCGACTGCGTAGGCGTGCGCCAGGCAAGCTGCGCGCCCTGCTGCGCCGTGGTGAGCTCGAGCGACGGGACGCGGGTGTCCATCCCGATGTGGCGGACCGCGATTTGATCCGCCGTGACGCCGGCATCGGGGCCGATCACGCCGGCATCCTTCGGCGAGACGCAGGAGAGCCACGTGCGCTCGATGTACGCATGCGGCTCCGGGCTTTCCGCGGGTTTGTTCCTGAGCCCCGAAACGATCGTCATGTGCTCGCGGAACGGCGCCAAGGGCTCGAGGATCGGCGACATCGTGTAATCGCGGCCGCTCTGCTCCGGAGACCACTTCGTCATCACGGCGCCGTGCGGGAAGCCGACGAACACGAGCCGGTGCGGAATCTTGCCGGCGGCGGTCTGGCTCCATGCCACGCCGGCCGGGTTCATCGCATCGAGCAGCGGTAGTGCGATACAGGCTCCCGCGCCGCGCAACACCGTCCGGCGCGAAAGATGCTTCTTCGTGATGAACATGCCTGTCTCCTTTCGCTCTCGCCCCGCGGCGCCCGGCCGCCCCGTGCGCCTCTCGAAACCGGCTCCGCCTACCGCCCCTCCGGCTGCCGCGACGCGACGATCGGCGCCGCCGCCGGCGGCACCCGCCGCATCAGGAACGGGTCGCTCGTCACGACCTCCCAAACGATCGTCGAGAAGCGGTAGTCGTCGCGCGCCGCCTCCCGCACGATCTCGCGCACGGCCGGCATGTCCCGATAGTCGAGCGTCCGGCCGAGCGCATACATCAGCAGCCGCTCCGTGAATGTCTGCACGAACTGCTCGGGCCGCCGCAGCAGCGCCTCGCGCAAGTCGTCCGGACCTTCGACGACGGTGCCGTCGGGCAGCTTCGCGGTCGCGTCGATGACGGTGCCGGCGAAGCGGTCCTTGTCACGCCACATGCCGACGGCGTTGAAGTTCTCGAGTGCGAAGCCGAGGGGGTCCATCACGCTGTGGCAGCCGAAGCAGGCCGGATTCTTCCGGTGCTGCGCCATGATTTCCCGCACCGTGCGCGCCTTCTGCGTGCCGATCTCGGCCTCCGGGAACGCGTCGACGTTCGGCGGCGGCGTCGCCGGCGGGGTCCCGTTGATGTGCTCGAGGATGAAGGCCCCGCGCAGCACCGGCGACGTGCGATTCGGGTACGCCGCCGCCATCAGCACGGCGCCCTTCCCGAGCAGCCCCCAGCGCGTCGAGTCCTCGAGCTCGATGCGGCGGAATTGGTCGCCCTTCACGCCGCGGATGCCGTAGAGCAGCGCCACGCGCTCGTTCACGTAGGTGTGCTTCGCCGTGAGGAAATCGACGACGCTCCGGTCCTCGTCGAAAAGGCTCTTCGCGAAGAGCGTGAGCTCGGTGAGATAGTCCTCGCGCGGATCGCCGGCCCCCGACGCGTAAGGGAAAATCGAGCGGTCCGGCTCGACTTCGCCGAGACGCGCCATGTCGAGCCACTGATGCACGAAGTTGCTCGCGAGCGTCTCCGCGCGCGGATCGTCGAGCATCCGCGCGACCTGCGCGCGAAGCACCGCCTCGTCGCCGAGCTCGCCCCGCACCGCGAGATCGAGCAGCTCGTCGTCGGGAATCGTGTTCCAGAGGAAGAACGAAAGCTTGGACGCGAGCGTGAGATCGTCGATTCGATAGACCTCGCCCGGCGCCGCGTCGGCCGGCACGTGCTCCACCCGATAGAGGAAATACGGACTCGCGAGAATGCCGGTGATCGCGTGCCGAATGCCTTCCTCGAACCCGCCGATCTCGAAGCCGTCGCGGTAGTAGGCCAAGAGCTCGGCCAGATCGGTCTCGCCGAGCGGACGGCGATACGCCCGCTTCGCGAGCCGAGCGATGATCTGCTCGGCGCAAAGCTCCGCGTCGTCGCCCCTCGCCGGGTGGCACGTGAAGATCCGCTCGCGGCTCGGCGTAGGGCTCACTCCGGACGCGTCGTAGGGTCCGCTGATCTCGAAGGAGCTCACGCGGAAGACGCGATCCTGCCCGCCGCCGTCGATGAACATCTCCTGCTGATCGTCGGACTCGGCGAACGTGCGGCGGCGGAACGTCACGCCCACGCGGTGCGGCCCCGACGTCGCATGGAAGCGGATGTTCTTGAGCCGCGAGTTGATCTGCTCCATGACGCCGTTTTGCACCTGGTCGTAAAGACGCATGTCCTCCTCGCCGCCGACCGTCGTCTCGTAGACGAGCTTGCCGTCGAGAACGACGACGACGTCGTTCTCGAACTCCATGTCGTTGCCCCAGATGTGGGTGGCCATGTCGGCGATGTTGATCTCGTACTCGCCGTCCGACGGAAAGTAATGGGTGACGACCATGCCGCCGCGCGTGCCGAGCGGAAGGCCTTCGACGTGGAAATACTGCGTGCTCGGACCTGCTTCGTACGTCTGGCTGCCGGGCCGGGCGTCGGGCTGTCCGACGGCCTGGACCGCGACGGCGCGGGCCGCGGAGATGTACTGCTCGATGAAGGACGGCGAGACCTGCAGTCCGCTCGCGATGTTGTCGAAGTGTGCGACGACCTCGTCTTGCGGGAGGAGCCGCGTGGCGTCGACCTCGAGGGCGAGCAGATCGCGCACCGCGTTCGCGTACTCCTTGCGGTTCAGCCGGTGCGGCACGATCGAGCGGTACGCAGGCGCCGCTTCGGCGGCGCGATCGAGCGCGCTCTCGAGCCAAGCGACGAGCGAGATGACCTCGTCCTCGTCGGGGCGAGGCTCGCCCGCGGGCGGCATCAGCCGGCCGCGGAGCTTGCGCACGGCCTTCTCGAGCGTCTCGGCGTTCTCGGCGACCGACTGCCCGGCCATTCGGTCGAACGCGACATCACCCGCGAACTCGACCTCGTTGTGACACTCGGTGCAGTAGCGCTCGATCGTCTCCCAATGACCGCCGCCGGCCTCGGCGAGCGGGGCGTCGACATCGACGCTCCCGCACCCGGCGGTGAGGGTGAGCGCGGCGAGGGCCCAGGCTTGTTTTGTCATCGAGTTCCTCGTCACGGGCGCATCTGATCTATTTTTCCTTCCTCGCGGCCGAACTCAAGCGTCCGGGGACAGGTATGCCCAAAGGCTTTCGAAGGCTCTTTGAACAAATTCTCGAGGTTCTCCCATTATCTCATTGAATTCCTTGGTTGGCTCGGCCGCGTGCGCCTCCTCCGGACCGCCGCCCGAGTAGAGTACGCGCAGCAGCCGCTCCCAGATCACGTTGTACATCTCGTACTGGCGAACGAGCTCCGCGCGCGCCAGCACCGGCCCGCGGCCCGGCACGAAGCGCGTGTCCTCGTTCGCGACGGTCAGAATGATGTCGAGCCCGCCGACGAGACCGCCGATCCATCCACCGGTCCACCAGTCGATCTCGGGCCAGCCGGCGCCGGACACCGCGTCGCCGACGGCCATGACGTTCTCGTCGGGGAAGAACACGTAGATGTCGCCGTCCGTGTGCGGGCAATCGCGCAGATATCCGCATTGCACGCGCCTATCCCCGACCGTGAGCTCCTTCTCGGTGTAGAACGTCTCGTTCGGGTGCGCGATCTCGGGAAGCGCCCGGACCGTCTCGCCGTTCCACGGCCACGTGACGTCGGTCGTCAGCCAGAGCCGCGTGTTGACGTGCGCGACGATCTTCGCACCGGCTCGCCCGAAGAGCGCGTTCGTCCCCGTATGCTCGTGATGCCAGTGCGTATTGAAGAGCGTGTGCACGCGTCCGCCGCCCGGCAGCGCTGCGAGCCGCTCCGTCAACACACTCGACTGCGCCGCGGAGACGCCGTCGACGAGCGCCAGGCCGTCCCCGGCAGCGACGGCGAGCACGTTGTCGCGGCCGAACGTGAGCACTCGGAAGCCGTCGCCGAGGTCGACGCTCTCCCCGTCCGCGGGCTGCGCTTCGGCCATCCACCCGCGCAGGTTGAGCAGCCCGAGCGATGCGCCCGCCGCGCCGCGCGCGGCCGCCTTCAGCACGCTCCTCCGTGACCACGACGCCACTCGTTCCTCCCCAGCCGGCCTGCGTCTCGCGCGCCCGTCTCGGCCGCGCAGCCGGGCGCTCGTACCCCTTCCGGCACCCGGCGGCCCGGATTGCAGCGCGCACGGCCCGCATAGTTTGAATGCCGAGCGGGGAATTCGCCACCCGAAGCGCGGGGGCCTGCGCGGTGCAGCCGCGCGCAACGGCGCGGCAACGCCGACGCGGCCCGGCGGCGTTCGCAGCGCCCCGATCAGGGCACGGCGGGGGCAGTCTCGACCGGCGCGGCGTGGCGACGGCGGCGCCTGACGAACGTCGCGCGCACGCGCCGCGACCGCAGCATGTAGACCGTCCACGCGGCCGCGATCAAGATCGTGCGCGCGACCTCGCCGATCCGGGCCGCCGGATCGCTGCCGACGTCGAGCCCGGCGTAGGTTGCCCAAACGAGCACCGACCCATTGAGCACGATGCCGAACCACAACAGCGCAATGAACACCACTGGCGCGGACGTGCGCTTCTTGAAGAACAGCACGGCCGCGGCGACGCTCGCGATCACGAGCAGCGTAGAGAGCACCAGCACGCCGAGCGCCACCGCGTGGACCGACGCGCCGTAGCCTTCCTGCACGACGTTCGGCAACCCGTACCAGGTCTCCGCCTCGATCAACGGCAGCCAGCTCACGAGTGCCGCGGCGGTCGCGATCGGCGTGACGATCATCCCCAGCGCGGCGAGCAGCAGCCAACCCCGTATCCCCGCCGGCGCGTTCGGCGGCGCCGCCCTCGGCGCCGGATCGTACCGGTAGAGCACGACCGCCCCCCACACGCCGAGCCCGAGCGCGAGCAGCAGCAGCGTGAGCGGCAGCGGAGCGACGGCGAGTCTTCCGGAGGCCGGCCGATCGTCATAGGTCAGCACGAATCCCAGATCGTCGTAGAAGCGGGTTCGATCCGCCTGGTACTTGGCGAGCTGCGCGAGCGGCACGTGATCGGCCAGGGCTTCGTACTCGTAAACGAGCTCGAGTGTGCGATCGGCGTAGCTCACGCTGCTTCGATAACGGAATGCCGGGTTCTCGATACTCACCGTGCGCGGCTGCACGAGCCAAGGCTCCGGCAGACGAGCGACGATGCGCTGGCGAATTCGAATCGGGAACTCGAGACCGAGCGGCGTCTGCCGCACGCCGCTCCCCCACGCATCGGCGTACGGGTAGAGCTCGTCGGCGTGCAGGGCGAACGTCAGCAATCCGGATGTCTCGTCGCGAGCGAACGTCTGCTCGAGCGCGTAGCGTTCCCGAACCTCGATCACGTTCGCGTCCCGGTTGTCGTCGATCTCGACGGGAGCCGTGGCCCGCGCGCCCGGATAGTAGCGGGCGACGTAGCTCGAATAGTCGGACTGTCGCTGCTCCGGCGTCGTTCGCGCGAGAAGCGGGCGCATCGCATCCGCGAGGGCCCCGAAATAGCGCGTCGTGACGTCGAGCGTCGCGGGCGCGTGGAGGCCGTTGCTCACGTCGACGACGACGGAGACTTCCCGGCGGCGCGTATCGGAGGCCGGGCGAGGAATCGCTTCGAGGCCGCCGGCCGCGCTCACGGGCAGCGCGAGCACGTAATCGGCCGGGTCGTCGACCGCGAGCGGCCTGTGGCGCGTCGGCGCGGTGGCATCGAGCCAGTAAGTCTCCCCGTCGATCTGCGCCCGCACGATCGCGTGATCGAACGCGTACGGTGTCGGGAGGGCGTCGGCGAGCGACGGCCCCCGCCAGCTGTGAACGAGCGCCGGCTGCGCGTCGATCCCGAGCATGTTCAGGATCGTCGCGAGCAGGAGCGCCTTGTCCTTGCAGTCCCCGAAGCGCCTTTCGAGCACGGTATCGGGATCCGCCGGCTCGTGCGAGCCGCGGCCGATCGAGATGCTCGTGTAGCGGATCTGCTCCTGCACGTACTGGAGCGCGCGAAGCGCCTGCTCGCGGGGGCCGCCGCCCTGCGAGCGGATCGCGTCGGCGACCGGGGCGACGAGCGTGCTTGCCGCAGCCCCGCGCATGAAGAGCGGCCGCACGAGTCGTGCCGCTTCGGCCCAGCTTTCCAGATCGCTGATCTCGAGGTAGGACCACGGGTAGTACCAGGACGGCAGATTCGGGTCCACCGCGACCGGCGCGACGTCGGTCCATTCCATCGTCAGCTCGGCCAGCCCGCCCCGAACGCGCGGCTCCGGCACGGGAGTGCCGTCGCTCGAGCGATATCGAAGGGACCGGTCCAACGGCGAGAGAATGCGAATGCGCTCCCGATGCACCGGCACGCCCCATTCGGTGTCGAGGCGCGCGGCGAAGTGTCCCGGGAAGAGCTGCTCCGACGAGCGCACCGTGTATGCGAACTCCACGACGTCTCCGGCGCGCACGTCCGCGAGCAGCACGTTGATGTTGTAGTTGCCGTTGTAGATCCTGCGGTCGAGCTCGGTCTCCTGCGGCAGCGCCGTGATCCGTGCGAGCGGGCGCTGGTCGATGACCGTGCCGTCGCGCACGACGCGGAGCCAGTGAAAATCGAGCGTCTGAAAGGCCGGGTCGACGGCTACGTTGATCTGGGAATAATCCGCGACGGCCGCCGCGTCCGTTAGCTTCACCGCCGTGTGCAGATACGATTCGTCGCCCGCGGCCGTGACGTTGATCTGCCGATCGAAGAGCAGAATCCACGCGCCTTTCGGCACCCGTTCGGACGCTTCCGCGGCTGCGGAGTACTCCGGAGACAGCACCTCGACCCAGCTTCCCGGAGTCGCGAACCGATAGAGGTCCGGCGCTTCCTGGCCTGGAGCGGGAGCTGCGCAGAGCAGCAGCAAGGCCGCAGCTGCGGCCGGAAGCGCCCGGCCCGCGGCGCCGGGGCGTCTCAGTTCCGGCACTCGTTCGTCACTCGTCTCTGCGGCATTCCCCATACGGGCCCGGTTCCCGGTTGTTCTTCTTCTCGGGGAGGCCCGGGATGTAGAAAGACTATGTACAGGATCGGACTCGCCGCCGCAATGTCGTACTCGACAAAATCCCGTTCGTCTGCGTACCGGCTGCGCGCGCGCTCGGTTAGAATCCCTGCCGGTTTCGAGAGCGTCGGCCTTTCGCCGGGCGCCGTCCCGTCGAGCTGCGTCTCGTGCCCGAGTGCAGAAAGGGCCCGTCATGAGCGATGACCGCAACCCGGATGCCGAAGCTCGTTTGGACGACGCGAGCCCCGCGCGCGCACCCGAAGCCGCCGAAGCGCAGACGACGATCGAGGAGCTCGAGCGCGTGCTGGCCGAGGAACGGCAAAAGGCGGCCGAGCTCGCGAGCGCGATCGACGGGCTGCACTTCAAGCTGCAGGTTCTCGAGAAGAGCTACGCGAAGCAGCTGGCGGACGCTCGCGAGCGCGCCGAATCCGCGGAGCGGCAGCTGGCCGAGCGGCTTTCGGAGGCGGCTGCGCAGGAGCAGACACAGGAAGCCGCGTTGCAGAAGCTCCGCGCCGATCTCGAGCGCGTCACCGCGGAGCGTGACCGGTTGCGCGCGCAGCTCGGCCTCCCGCCGGATGAGCCCGATGCGTCGGCGATCGAGGGCACGATCAATCGGCTCATCGCCGATACGAGCTGGGCGCGCGAACGGCCGACGATCTCCTCGGGCTCGTACCCGCAGCCGGGCGCGGAGGACGAGAGCCCTTCGGAAGAGCTGATCTCGCCCGACCTCTTGTTCGATCCTCAGGACGAAGGGAAGGCCTGAGCGCGCTTTGCGCTCACCGGGCCGGGCCGGGAAACGGAAGACCCGCCTCTTGGCTCGCGGCGAGCGCGCACGGCATCGCACGCGCCTGCACCGCTTGCGGATCGATCAGCGCAGCGATCAACGGCCCGTCGGCCTCCGCCAACGTCGCTTGGAGCGCGTAGAGCACGTCGTCGACGGACACGCCTTCCTCGACGGCTTGTTCCTCCAGAGCATCGATGTAACAGGAGGCATAATCGTCGAGCGCCTTGCGAACGATCGCCTCGGCGTCGGACGGCGCGAGCCCGCCCGCGACGAGGTCTTCTACGAGCTTCGCACCCGAGGCCGAGTACAGGCGGCCGGCGAGCGCCTCGCGGAGAGCCGCAACGGGATCGGGCGCGGCGAGCGCGTCGGTATCCGCAGCCGCGGCGGCTTCGCGGCCGTCGCTCGGCGGTCCGCCCGATCGAGGATCGCTTCCCGGAGCGTCACGCGGGTCGGCCGGGAGCACGCTTCCGCCGGGCCGCTCGCCCTCGACCGTCCGTTCTTCTCGCTCCGCAATCGGAGTCACGACCGACGGCGGCTGCGTGCGCATGAGCCAACCGTAACCTGCGCCTCCCAGCACGGCGGCAATGCACGCGGTGCTCGCCCACCGGGTCCTCAACGCGCGTCCTTTCCGCGGGCGGGATCGGCGGGGCGTCGCGATGCGAGGTCGAGCCGCCGCATCAGCCCGCAGACCTCGCCTCTGCGAGCACGCTCCAGGCCGCGAGGACGGCGAGCTTTTGATCTTTCCCCCACGGCGGCGGAGCGAGCTTGCCGACCTTCGAAGGATCGAGAGCGCGGGGCGGGACGAGCCGCACCGGAATCGTGCAGGCCTCGCGCACCGCATCCCGATAGAAGCACCCTTCGGCCGTGTGAATGCGCGGATGCGAGGCGAGAATGGCCTCGAGCGTGCCGGCACTGCCGCCTTTTGCGACGAGCGCGCAGATGCTCGCGCGGGCGACGAGGGGCGCGAGCGCGCGGGCGGCGTTCGCGACGGCCTTGTCCCGGGCGCGAGCGATCCAGCGCTCGGCCTCGGCGGCTTTCATCTCCGCGGCGATGTGGAAGCAGAAGCGCTCCGAGTCGCCGAGAATCTCGATGATCTCGTTCGCGACGATCTCCGGCGCCGCGGGCGAGCCGCCGGCGACGACACACGCCCCCCAACCCGTATGGAGGCTGATGCCGAGAGCGCGCGGCGCCATCGGCTTGCCTCGCGGCTCACTCCGTCGCCGACACGCCTTGAATGAGCTGCCGCGTCTCCGTTCCCGTGCAATTCAGCGGCAGGAGCTGGTCGAACGGCGCGAGCTGAAGCGTTTGCGTGGGCACGACCCACGGCTCCGTCAGCACCTTCGGGTCGTAAACGGTGGCGTCGACGACGAGCGTATCGGCGTCCACGCGTCGATAGCGCTCGACGATGCGGAGCGCGTCCGAGTGAAACGACACCCGCCCTTCGGCCCAGATCCACGTGTCGTCCGTGAAGTTCTGCGTCTCGACGACGAACGTGTCGCCTTCCCAGTGACCGACGGCGTCTCCGCGCCACGACGGCGGAACGGCGTCGCGATGCGGGCGGCCGTCCGTGGGCACGAGCTGGTACCCGTGATACGTCTCGCTCAGCAGCACGACGAACTTCGGCGTTGCGACGATCTGGCCGACCGCGCCGACATCCCAGAGGCGCACGTTCAACGTGCCGAAAGCCGTCGGGACGCATCCGAGCGTCGGGTCGTCCTTGTCGCTCAGCTGGGCCGCACGCTCCTTCGCCCACGGCTGATAAAGATCCGTGAAGGTCGGCGGCCCCTCCCCGCTCCTGTTGCCGCCCGGCCGGAAGCCGGGACCGCCGACGTCCGCGCCGCCCCACCACACGCCGGACAGATCCGGGTGGCCGTCGGCCATGCGCGGCACCTCGCCCGGCGCCTCGCCCTGGGACGCAGCTTCTTGCGCTCCGGCCGAGCCGAAAGCGAGCAACGCCAGACAGGAAGCCGCCCAGGTGCCCGCCGCGGCGGACACGCGATTCGAAACGTGCCTCATCACGAAAGCTCCCCCTCGGCCGTCCGCCGTCGGCCGGATTTACCTCGCGCCGCCGCCCTCCCGCGGCCCGAACATCCCGTAGCGCGTGCCGTCCGCCGTCACGAGCTCGCGGAGCATGCCCGCGTTCGCGGACGCGTCCCGGGCACGAAAACCGGAGATCGTCACGACGTCGCCTTCCTTGATGACTTTCGGCGAGTAGCCGTTGCGAATCATTCCGCTCGGCGTGCCGGCTTCGAACGACCACCGCTCGACCTTGCCGTCCTCGCCTTCGACGTCGAGAAAGAACCACGAGTGCGGGTTCGTGAGCCGCACCTGAACGATCTTGCCCGTGACCGTGATCGGCGCGGTCGTGTCGTAGACGGCCGCGAACGAATGATGAGCCTGCGCCGGCCCGGCACCCGCGAGGGGAAGCAGGCCCGCGACCAGAGCCGCCGTAAGTGCTCGCTTCATCGAAAATCTCCCGCCTGAGGCCATGGCAATTGGCGCTTCAAGGCCGATTCTCCACGAAGCCCGTGCGGCAATGCAATCCGGCGATCGCCATCGTGCGTCGAGCCCGGGCCGCGGGTCGGCTGAAGGCTCAAGTCAGCGCCGCCCCGCCGGCCCGTGCCCCGAGCAGCCGCTCGTACGCGGCGTTGATCCGCTCGAAGATGCGCCTTTCGTCGTAGAGCGCGCAGGCTCGCGCGCGGCCGGCCTCGGCCATGCGCTTTCTCAAGTCCTCGCGCTCGGCCAGAAGCAGAATGGCCTCACGTAAGACTTCCGGGTTCTCGACCGGAACGAGAATTCCGTTGCGGCCGTTCTCTATGGCCTCGCGGCCGCCGCGTGTGTCGGTGGAGATCACCGGCAAGCTCATCGCGCCCGCCTCTGCCTGCACGAGGCCGAAATGCTCTTGGCGAGAAGGCATCACGAGCACGTCCATCGTCGACATCAGAGCCGGCACGTCGCGCCTGAAGCCGGTGAATACGACGCGTCCTCGCAACGACGGATCTTCCTCCGCCCGGCGCATGACGCGCGGGCCGGTCTCCTGATCACGCTCGCTTCGCAGCACGCTGCCGACGATCACGAGCTTCGCGCGTTCGCAGGCGCCGGCCACGCCGCTGAAGGCTTCGACGAGGTCCGTGATGCCTTTGATCTCCACGAGCCGGCCGACGAACCCGACGACGAAGTCGGAAGGCGAAATGCCCAACGCCTGCCTCGTGCGTGCGCGGTCTTCCGGCGTGAACGCCGACGGGTCGAAGCGCGCGAGGTCGACGCCGCCGCTCCCCACGCGAAGGCAGGTGATCGACGCGGCATCCTTGATTCCCCTCCTGATCAGGTCGTCCGTGTCCTCGCTGTTTATCGTGATGATGTTGTCCGCGAAATTCCGTAGCGCTCTCTCCGTGTAGTCGAAGATCAATCGCTCCGAAAGCCGTGGCGAGTCCCAGTAGGAGCCGTGCATGTGATAGAAGACGATCGGCCGCGGCGCCGTGCGGGCGGCGATCCGGCCGAGCACCGACGTGATCGGGTTGTGCAGGTGGATCACGTCGTACCTGCCGCGCCGCGTGATTCGCACCAGCTCGGCCAGGGCGCGGAAGTGAGCGAAACTGACGAGGTGCCGGTTGACGTGAATCAGATGCACCGGGAATCCCATCCTCGTGAGCTGGCCCATCGCCTCCCCGGGCCCGGCCGCGATTTCTATCCGGTATCCGTGCTCGCGTTGCTGTCGCAGGATCGGCTCCAGCAGGATCGCACCGAACACCGGATCGGTCATGACGTGGAGCACTCTTATCGGCGCGTTCATCGTGCTCGCTCGGACGTTCGGGCGCGTTCACGTTAACCGCGTCGGTTGGCGGCCGAGAATAGGGTCGAGTACGGGCGGCCTTGGCGCGGCCCCGCCTTCGACGCCGATCGCCGCGCGCCGCGGCCGGCCGCGCGCCGGACGCATCGAGGAGGCTCGATTCGCCGGGCAACCGGGTAACATAGGTCTGGCCTGCGTTGCTCGTTCGCGCCGCAGTGTCGCTTGCCGCCGGGTGATGCGCCATGAACGTGCTGATTACTTCCGCGGGGCGCCGCGGGAGCCTCGTCCAAATCGTGAGACGGACGCTCGATGCGCGCCGTGCGGGCGGCCACGTTTTCGCGGTCGATGCTCGTCCCGAATGGAGCGCCGCTTGCCGTCTCGCGGATCGCGCCTGGGAGGCGCCGCGCGTGAGCGCGGAGTATGTGCCCTTCCTGCTCGACCTCTGTCTCGAGCATCGGATCGAGGTCGTCATTCCGACGATCGACCCGGAGCTGCCCGTCCTCGCCGCCGCCGCCGACGACTTCGGGGCGGTGGGCGCGCGAGTCGCCGTCTCGAGCGTGGACGTTTGCCGGACTTTCTCTCGCAAGCGATCGACGCACGAGTTCCTTTCGCGGCACGGCTTGCCGACACCGGCGCTGATCGAGGACTTCGCCGACGCCCCCTTCCCTTTGTTCGCGAAGCTGGACGATTCGAGCAGCTCGATCGGGGCACGACGCGTCGATGACGCCTATGAGGCCGAGCGGCTGCGGAGCCGAAATGCGGACTACGTCTTTCAGCCGATGCTCGCGGGAGACGAGTTCACGGTCGACGCTTTCGTGGACTCGAACGGTCGCCTGCGCGACCTCGTGCCCCGACAGCGGCTGGAAATCCGCGGCGGTGAAGTCAGCAAGGCCGTAACCGTTCGCGACCCGCGCATTCTCGACGAGGTCGCGCGCCTCTTCGCCGTCATGCACGGCGCGTACGGCGTATTGAACGTGCAGCTCTTTCGCGGCCGAGAGGGCGGTCTTTCGTTCGTCGAGGTGAATCCGCGCTTCGGCGGCGGCTTTCCCTTGAGCTTCCATGCCGGCGCGAACATGGTCGATTACTTGTTGCGAGACGCGCGCGGCGAGCCGCTCGAGATTGCCCGTTGGCGAGAAAACACCCTGATGTTGCGCTACGACGCCGAGGTGATCGCCCATCATCATCGTCTTTGATCTGGACGACACGCTTTACCCGGAAATGGACTTCGTGCGCAGCGGCTTCCGAGCCGTGGCCGGGCACGTGTCGCCGCGCGACCGGCCGGCGACGTACCGGCACTTGCTGCGGATCTTTCGCGAGCATGGCAGCGGCCATGTCTTCGATCACTTCGCCCGGCAGACGGGCAGAGCCTTGAACGTCGCGGAGCTCGTGGAAATTTATCGCTTTCACGTGCCGAATATTCGGCTGGACGCCGAAACGCGGCTCGTCTTGGAGCACTGTTCCCGCCGCCACCGAACGGCCTTGATCACCGACGGTGCGTACCGGATGCAGCACAACAAATTCCAGGCGCTCGGGCTGGAGCGCTGGATACAATTGCCGGTTTTCACCGATCTGCTCGGGACCGCCAAGCCGGACGACCGCCCCTTCCGCATGGTCATGCACCGCTTCCCCGACGGCGGGCCCTGCGTCTATGTCGCCGACAATCCGCGAAAGGATTTCGACGCGCCCCGGCGGCTCGGCTGGACCACGGTCCGTCTGCGCCGCGCCGGGGGCGTCTACGAAGCCGTGCCCGGGCGCTGCGATCACGAGATCAGAAGCTTGATCGAAGTGCCGGCCTTGCTCGCCCCCTGAGGCGTACGCCGTCCCGCGGATCGAACGCCGAGCGCGAGAGCAAACGGTCCCGGTCAACCGGACGCCGCGCTCGTAGGGCGCGCCCGCGGCGACGGCCGCACGGCCCGCAGCCTCGCCTCGTCGCTGGAGCGTATCGTGACCGCGAGAGCAATCAGGTAGAGCGGAAGCGTGAAGCCGAGAGCCGGCACGGGATAAAGGGTCTCCTGAGTCAACGAGGAAACCAGCAAGCACGCGGTCGCTAGAAAAAAGTAGCGTGAATACGGCAGGCGGCGCCACAGGGCGTGCAGAATGGACGCGTAAAACACAATGAACGCGAGGAGCCCGAGGACGCCCATCTCGACGACGATGTGCAGATAGAGCATATGAGCGTCGGACCCGGTCGCCATTGCGGATCCGAATCCCGTTCCGATCAGCCAGCGAACCTTGTCGTCGTTCAGGAACTGCAACCGGTGCTGCCATATCACGTCGCGGCCCGCCAGCGCCTCGGCGGAAGGCGCCTCGAATACCGCGGCTTGACGCTGCATGGTCTCCTCGATCGGAACCTCGAGCGCTGCGACGGCCAACGCCAGTAGAAGTCCCAAGGCGACGATGCCGAAGAGAGTCCTGATGCTTCGCTCCGCGGCCGCCACTGCGGCGAAGAACAGCAGGAAGCCGGCGAATCCGGCGCGGCTGCCGGTCAGGAAGACGGCGACGAGCCCGAGTGACAGCACGAGCGCGCGCAACAGCGGCCGCCGACCGCGGGGGAGCAGCTGCAGCCACAGCGCCGACAGAATGAGCACGACGGCCGCCGGGTAGGCGTGGTTGTACCCGACCGTGCCGAGACCGGCCCCCTCCATATTGAGCAGGTAGCGGGAGAATGCGCCCGATACGCCCGGGTCCATCGGAAGCTGCGGTGCCAGCTCGCGGGTGGGAATGAAGTTCTTGTACGTGAGCACGATGCTCACGCATATCCAAAGGAGCGCGGCGAGCGTGACGTTGGCGAGGAGCGGGAACCGGTCCGGCCGGATGTGAATCGTGGAAGCCGCCCACAGCGAACCGCCGGCAAGTCCCATGATCCAGACGTGGTACAGCGGAAATCCGAAGTCGAGCGTCGCGTCGGGGATGAGGAGATCATGGGCCGCCACGGTGACCAACGCCACGGATAGAAGGCAGAGAGCGAACAGCAGAACATATCCACCGATCATTTTCCGCAGCGGCGGCCATGCACCCGGGGACGCGAGCACGGCGATGCCGATCATTCCGCACGCCGTGATCACGGGAGGCGTGGGCCACACCGCCCACGACGGCCCGACCGTCAATACGGGCAGGGAGTAAGCCTGCGCGAGAATGCAAAGACAAAGGAACGTGAAAGGGAGCACGTCGTCGCCGCTCCGCCGCGCAGCGCGCGGTCCGGCATGCGCAGCGCGCGGTCCGGCATGCGCTGCGTTGATCGAGCTCGTCGTGCCTCGCACGCCGCGTGCCTCACAAGATCGCGCGACCGTAACGAACGGAGCTTGCCCCGGCCCCGCGGTTCAAATTTTGCACTCGCGCCCCGCGCCGCATTCGCGATTTCCTTTGCGGCCGGCGTAGGCGATACTCGGCCTGCAGCCGGAGCCGTCCATGGCCATCGAACCGCCGCGCATCCACCTCTCGCCTCCTCATCTCTCGGGGAAAGAGCGAGAACTGATCGAAGATGCGTTCAGAAGCAACTGGATCGCGCCTCTCGGCCCGCACGTCGATGCGTTCGAGCAGGAGTTCGCGAAGCGCATCGGAGTGCGCGCCGCCGCCGCTACCTCCTCCGGCACGGCCGCGCTCCATTTGGCCCTGCTGCTGGCCGGCGTCCGGCCCGGCGACGAGGTGCTCGTGTCGACGTTGACCTTCGCCGGCAGCGTGTTTCCGATCCGATATGTGAGCGCGCGCCCTGTTTTCATCGACTCGGAAACGCGCTCCTGGAATTTGGACCCCGACCTCGTGGTCGAGACCGTAGAGCGAAAAGTCAGCCGGGGACGGCCGCCGGCCGCAATCATCGTCGTTCACCTCTACGGCCAGAGCGCCGATCTCGCACCGATTTTGGCCGTGGGCACCAAGCACGGCATCCCGGTGATAGAGGACGCGGCCGAATCCCTCGGTGCAACGTATCACGGTGCGTCCGTCGGCTCGTTCGCGCGTGCTTCCGTATTTTCCTTCAACGGGAACAAGATCATCACCAACTCCGGCGGAGGGATGCTCGCCACCGACGATCCCGATCTCGCCGCTCGAGCACGCAAGCTCGCGTCGCAATCCCGCGAGGCGATGCCGCACTACGAGCATGTCGAAATCGGCTACAACTACCGCATGAGTAATCTTCTTGCCGCGGTCGGGCGGGCCCAGCTGCAAGTGCTCGACCAGCGAGTGGCCGCTCGCCGGCGCAACTTTCGCGCCTATGAGGAAGGGCTCGGCGATTTGCCCGGCGTTCGCTTCATGCCGGAGGCCGATTGGGGAAGAGCAACCAGATGGCTCACCGCGTTGACGATCGACCCTGCGCACTTCGGCGTTGATCGGGAAACGGTCCGCCTGCGTCTCGAGGCAGCGAACATCGAATCCCGGCCGGTTTGGAAGCCAATGCACCTTCAGCCGGTTTTCGCCGGCTGCGAGGCCGTGGGCACGAAGGTCGCGGAGCTTCTGTTTCGCCAGGGGCTTTGTCTTCCTTCCGGATCCGATCTGCAAAGCGGCGACATTTCGCGCACGATAGAGATCATTCGCCGCACACATGAGGAGTCGTACGCCTAGACGGATTCATCGATCGTCGCCGCAACGTGCGAGTGATCGCGGCTCTGCGGCGCGTGTGCATGTGCCGCGCCCGTTCTCTCCCCGGTGAAATGCGGCATCGTCGCCTCCCCCGGGGCCGACACGCCGTCGCCCCGCACAACGTTCAGGAAGGTTCTCGCAAGGATCTTCAGGTCGAGCGCCATGCTTCGATTGTCTACATACCAAACGTCGCGTTCGAATTTTTCCTCCCAGCTCAGCTCGTTGCGCCCGTTGACTTGGCTCCAGCCCGTGAGCCCCGGACGGACGTCGTGGCGCCTGGCCTGCTCCGGCGTGTAGAGCTCGAGGTATTCCATCAAGAGCGGCCGCGGCCCCACGAGGCTCATGTCGCCCTTGAGCACGTTCCAAAGCTCCGGCAGCTCGTCCAGGCTCCAACGCCGGAGGAACGCGCCGAAAGCGGACAACCGATCGCCGTCCGGCAATAGTCGTCCGTCGTCATCGGCGGCGTTCGACATCGTTCTGAACTTGAGCAACGAAAACGGCTCGCCGTGCAGGCCCGGTCTCGTTTGCTTGAAGAGAACCGGAGAACCCAATCGAGCTTTGACGGCTATCGCGACCGCCGCGAGTATCGGTGCCAGCAAGACCAGCAACACGGCCGACAGCCCGACGTCGAAGACGCGCTTCAAACGAGGACCTTCCGTTCTTCTCGGGGAGGGGACGACTGCCGCGAAGATCATGGCCGGCCTCGATCGGCGCCGTCAATTTCAAATTTGCTATCGGGCTTGCGCCGTCGGCGTAGGCGCTGCCCCCGATTGACCGGGCACCGCGGCAATCCGTAGAAGATCGAATTAATCCGCCGAAATGAAAACGTCGTAGGGCGCGTCGACCCGGGTGGTAGACGTTCCCTCGTCCCTCTCCGGGGGGAGCAGTGCCGACAGCGTAGGGCTGGAGCCGAGAGCCGGAGAGGCGCCCGGTGAGAATTTCGACTTTCTAGAAGAGGCCGCAACGGACGTATCTCGGAGGCGGAGTGTGCCGCCGGTGATCAACGCGGGGGGCCGGCTCTGAGCGTCCTCCGCAGTTCGGCAAGTCGAGCAGGAAGGGGGATGATCCGCTCGATCGTCGTGATCTGTACCGGCAACGTGTGCCGCAGCCCGATGGCTGCGTCGATGCTCCGGGCCGCCTTTCCCGCCAAGAACGTACTTTCCGCCGGGATCGGCGCGCTCGTGGACCATCCGGCGGACCCCATCGCTCTCCGATTGATGCATGAGCGCGGGCTCGAGCTGAACGGACACCGTGCCCGCCAGCTGGACTTCGCAATGTTGCAGGCCTGCGAGCTGGCGCTGGTGATGGAGCAGGAGCACAAGACGTGGGTCGAGTCGACATGGTGCGCGACCGCCGGAAAGGTCTACCGCTGGGGGCACTGGTCCGGGTTCGACATCCCGGACCCGTACCGATGCGGCGAGAGAGCCTTTCGAGACGTGCTCGCGCTCTTGGACCAAGGTTTGGACGACTGGAGGGGCAAGCTTTGATACGCCCGGGCTTGCTTTCCCTCGCGCCGCTGCTTCTCGCAGTCGGATGCACGGCGCCCGGACAGAAGCTCGATAGGGGCACGTATGACTTGGTGGATACCGACGGGGCGCAGCGCGTGGACCACGACATGTTTCCGATCACGCCGCAGCTGCTGGCGGCGCTGTCCGATCTTCCGCCGTCCGGGCCGCGCGCCAATCCCGAGCTCGAGGAGCAGCTGCAAAGCTACCGTTACCGGATCGGCCCGCAGGACGTGCTCACTGTAACCGTGTGGGATCACCCCGAGCTCACGATACCGGCAGGCGAATTTCGCGACGCCGAGATCCAGGGCCACCTCGTAGGCCCCGAAGGCAACATCTACTTCCCCTACGTCGGCGATGTCAGGGTCGCAGGCCGCACGGCCACCGAAGTTCGCGACGAAATCACCGCGCGGCTCTCGGAATTCATACAAGACCCGCAGCTCGACGTGCGCGTAGCGGCTTTCCGCAGCAAGCGAGTCACGGTCACCGGAGAGGTAACGGAACCCGGCATGCTGCCGCTCACCGATGTTCCGCTCACGCTGGTGGAGGCACTGACCCTGGCGGGCGGCGCGACTCCGGAGGCCGCGTTGCAACGCGTTCAAGTCATGCGCGACGGGGAGACCCGCACGTTCGATGTGCTCGCCCTGCTCGAACGCGGCGACATGCGGCAGAACATCCTGCTTCAGGACGACGATCTCGTTTACGTCCCGGAGGGCTCGTTCGACGCCGTGCACATGCTCGGCGAGGTCGAGACGCCCGGCGTCGTGCGCATGGTCCGCGGGCGCATGAATCTCGCGGAGGCCCTCGCGCTCAGCGGCGGATTCGACTCGACCGAAGCCGACGCCGGAAGAGTCTTCGTCTTTCGCGGCGGCTACGAGGAGCCTCAGATCTTTTGGCTGGACGCGCAATCGGCCGACGCGATGCTGCTCGCCACCCAGTTCCAGATGCAGCCGCAGGACGTGGTGTTCGTCGCGCCTACCGGGCTTTCGCGATGGAATCGGCTGGTCAACCTGCTGCTGCCGAGCGTGCAATCGCTGTGGCAGACGCAGGCTCTGATCGACGAGCTTCGGGACGAATAGTGATCGGACGGCGCGCCGGAGCCGCCTGCGGATAACGGCCCCATGGAGCTTTACACCGACAACGGCGATTCCTCGTCGCTGCGCGACGCGATCTGGCTGTTCATGGACGAATGGCGCTGGATCGTCGCCATCGGAACGATGGTGGTTCTCGCGGCCTTGGCGTACGCCTATACGGCGGAGCCGATATACCGCACGACCGCTCTCCTGCAAATCGAAGATCGGGAGCGCGGGCCGGGCGGCGTCGACGAGCTCGCGTGGCTCAGCACGACCTCCGCCCCGACCGCGGCCGAGATCGAGATATTGAGCTCCCGCATGGTCCTGAACGAGGCGATCGAGCAGGAGAATTTGAATCTGGTCGTCGCGCCGATATACGTCCCGGTCGTGGGGCATGTCGTGGCTCGTCATCGCGCGGAGCGCTTCGCCCGAGGGCGGTGGCCCCCAGGTTACGCATGGGGCGGCGAACGGCTTCGTGTCGATCGTCTCGACGTCGCCCCCGGCCTCGCGGATCAGGCGCTCACGCTCGTTGCCAAGAGTGAGGGGCGGTACACGCTTCTCGGCCCGGACGGCGAGAAGCTGCTGACGGGGGGCGTCGGCGTCCGCGCGCAGGGACGGGGCGCCGCATTGTTCGTCAGCGAGCTGAAAGCGCACGCGGGCGCGCGATTTCTCGTGATGAAGCAGAACGAGCTCGCGACGTTCAAGGATCTGCAGGAGCGGCTGTCGATTGCCGAGCGCGGCCAGCAGACGGGGATTCTCGAGCTCTCACTCGAGGGAACGAATCCAGAAGAGGTGATGGACACGCTCACCGCCATCACGAACATCTATCTTCGCCAGAACGTCGAGCGGCGCTCCGTCGAAGCCGCCAGGTCCCTCGAGTTCCTGAATCGACAGCTGCCGCTCCTCCGGGCCCAGGCGGACGCCGCGGAGCACGCTCTGAACCAATTCCGGAGCGAAAAGGGATCCGTCGACATGAGCTTGGAAACGCAGGGCATGCTCGAGCAGTTGACGGAAGTCGAGCGCAGGCTCTCCGAAATGGAGCTGGAGCGCGTGGAGCGCAGCCGGCGCTTTACCCCGCAGCACCCGGCGATGATCGCGTTGGACGAGCAGCAGCGCGAGCTCGAGGAAGTTCGGGCGACGCTCGCGACCCAGATTCGCGCGTTGCCCGAGGCCGAGCAAGACGCCTTGCGCCTCACGCGCGACGCGCGGGTCGCCAACGAGCTCTATACGCTGCTGCTGAACCGCGCTCAGGAGCTCCGCGTCGTGCAGGCGGGAACGGTGGGGAACGCCCGCATCATCGATCAGGCGTTCCAGCCGCGCTGGCCGGTGAAGCCCAGGAAGCCTCTGATACTGGGCATCGGCATCGTGCTCGGCGGAATGCTCGGCGTGTCCTCCGTGCTGCTGCGACAGACGTTGCAGACCGGGATTCGCGACCCGAAGGACCTCGAGCAACACTTCGATCTGCCCGTGTACGCGATCGTGCCGCGGAGCCGCGGAGAGGCCCGTGCCCGCTCCGGCCGATTCGGGCGCAGTCCCTTACTCGCGGTCGCATCGCCGGACGATCCCGCCGTCGAGAGCCTTCGCTCGCTGCGAACCAGCTTGGAATTTCTCCTTCACGAAGCTCCGAACCGCATCGTCGCGATCGGCAGCGCCGCACCGGACATGGGGAAATCCTTCATCACGGCCAATCTGGGCGTCGTCATGGCGCAAGCGGGCGGCAGAGTGCTCATCGTCGACGCGGATCTGCGGCGTGGACACCTGCACCGCCGCTTCGGATTGCCCCGAACGCCGGGGCTGAGCGAGCTGATCATCGACCAAACCGACCTCGGCGAGGCGTTACGGGACAGCGGCCACGAGGGGCTGCGTGTGCTGCCGACGGGGAGACTGCCTCCCAATCCCGCGGAGCTGATGATCAGCCGTCGCTTTCCCCTGCTCGTCTCGGAGCTTGCCGACCGCCACGATTTGCTCTTGATCGATGCCCCGCCGATCATGGCGGCCTCCGAGGCCGTCCATCTCGCGCGGCTCGCAGGCGTCAATCTGCTCGTCGTTCGCAGCGGCAGGCAGCAGCGCCGCGAGATCGAGCTCATGCTGGACCGCTTGGTGCAAGGAACGGCGCGAGCCTCCGGCTTCGTCTTCAACGACTTGCCCATCGAGTCGCGCCGGAACGCCTATGCCGGTTATCGGTACTACCGTTACAGCAGCAAGCCCGGCCGCGGCCGCCGTTGAGATGAGCAGCGCATTTGAGCCTTCTGCCTCCCAAGCGTGAGGGACGAGAACCGAACGGGGGCGTGGCGCCCCTGTCCCTGAGCATCAACGTCTCCTGGGCGCTCATCGGGAACATCGCCTTCGCCGGGTCGCAATGGGCGGTGGTCGCGGCGATCGCGAAGCTCGGAACGCCGGCGATGGTCGGGCAGTTTTCGCTTGCACTCGCGCTGACTGCGCCCGTTTTCATGCTGACGGCCTTGAGCCTGCGGAGCGTGCAGGCCGCGGACGCGCGCAGGGATTTCGACTTCGTCGACTACTTCCTGCTCCGGGCAGCCTCGAGCACGTTGGCTTTGACGGCCGTCGCGGGCATCTTGCTCATGACACATTACGATCACGATCTCGTGCTCGTCTGCGCGTTCGTCGCGGTCGCGAAAGCCTTCGAGAGCCTGAGCGACATCTGTTACGGACTGATGCAGCAGCGCGAACGGATGGACCGGATCGCCTGGTCGATGGTGCTCCGTGGAGGAGTCGGCCTGCTCGCCGTGGTGCTGCTTCTCCGCCTCACCGGCAGCTTGACGCTCGGGGTCCTGGGTCTGACCGCTTGCTGGGCAGCCGTCTTCCTCCTCTACGACGCGCGAAAGGCGCTTCTTCTTTCGAGCGCATTCGCTCGGCCGCATCCCGAGCCTCGGCGGTGGAAGCACCGATGGCGCCGCATGCGTAATCTGGCGCTGCTCACGTTACCGTTGGGCGTCGTAATGATGTTGGTCTCGCTGAACGTCAACATTCCGCGGTACTTCGTGGAAAGCACCCTCGGAGAAGAGCAGCTCGGATACTACTCCGCGATCGCCTATATCGGCTTTGCCGCCGCCACGGTCGTCGGAGCCATGGGTCAGGCCGCCACCGCGCCCCTCGCCCGCCACCACGCGCTGCGGGAGCCTCACAGCTTCACCCTGCTCGTCGTGAAGCTCGTCGCAATCGCAGCCTTCATCGGTGCATTCGGGTGGGCCATTGCGGAGCTGTTCGGCGAGGCCGTCCTGACCCTGCTCTATACGCCCGCTTACGCCCGGCACGCCGAGCTCTTTGCGTTCTTCATGGCGGTGACCGTGGTGTCGCTGGTGAGCACGGTGCTGGGATACGCGATGACGGCAATGCGCCGATTCAAAGTACAGGTGCCGATCTTCGTGCTCGTGGTCGCCGTGAACTACGCCGCGTGCAAGGTCTTGATCCCTGAAATTCAGCTGGCCGGGGCCGTATGGGCCGTTTTCGCCTCGGCTGCCGTGCAATGCGTGGCTAGCGCGGCGGTGGTTGCGCCGCATTTGCGGCGCTGACCCTCATCCCGCGGTTTCCGGCGGCGCTCGCCGCCCGCGGCGCCCGCCGACGCTCGCCACATGGCTGCAAATGATGTCGACGTCGTCGAGGGTCAGCAGCGGGTGCAACGGCAGCGTCACTTCGCGCTCCGCGGCATCCGCCGTCAGCGGGAGCGGCTCGTGTTCCCTTCCAGGCCGGCGATATTGGGTGAAATGGTGCACGGGCGGATAGTGAATGCTCGTCTGTATGCCCTCGGCGGCGAGTCGCTCGCGGAAACCCGCCCGGGTTGTCGGGTCGCGAAGCAGCACGGCAAAGAGATGATGAGCCGCGTCCGCGAAGCGGTCGCCGAACGCGGGCTCGATCCCGTCGCATCCCGCCAGATTCCGGCGATAACGCTCTGCGAGCTCCCGCCGCCGATCGTTGTTCGCGGGCAGCTTGCGCAGCTGAATCCGCCCCAACGCCGCTGCAAGCTCGGTGCTGCGGTAGTTGAAGCCGAGTCGCTGGACGTCGTAATCCGTGGCGCGGCCGGATGCCTTGTCCCAGCTGGTCTTGGTCATGCCGTGCGACCGTGCCTGGCGTACGCGAGTCGCGATGGCCGCATCCTCCGTCACCAGCATCCCGCCTTCGCCGGTCGGGAGATTCTTGTTGGCGAAAAAGCTGAAGCAAGCGGCGTGTCCGAGCCTGCCGACCGGGTATCGCACTCCGCGCGCGGTGTACATCGCACCCAGGGCATGCGCAGCGTCCTCGATCACGGCGAGACCGTGACGCTCGGCGATCGTCAGGAGGCTCTGCATGTCCGCCGGGAAGCCCGCGACGTGGACGACGATCATTGCTTTCGAGCGGCTCGTGATCTTGGCGGCGGCATCCGCGGGGCTCATGTTCAAGTCACCGCCGCCGACGATGTCGACGAAGACCGGCGTCGCCCCGACGTAGAGAATCGGGTTGGCGGACGCCACGAACGTGTAGCTCGGCACGAGCACTTCGTCCCCAGGGCCTATATCGCAGGCCAACAGGGCGAGGTGCAGGGCTGCGGTGCAGCTCGCGACGTGGACGGCGTGGCGCGCGCCCAGAAACGCGGCAAATTCGCTCTCGAATGCTTCGCTTCGAGGCCCTACGGAAAGCCATCTGCTGCGCAGGACCTCGAGCACGGCCCGCTCCTCGTCTTCGCCGTACTCGAGATCCGAGAGCAAATAGCGCGGCATGGCGAGCCCCCAGCGAAACCGACGGTTTCAGTTCCGGTACTTGGCCGAGCCCGGGTCGGGCCAGGCGCCGGCCCGGAGGCCCGCCGCGACTTCCCGCACTCCGTCCGCGACCGTCCGTGTCGCGTTGAAGCCGAGCTGCTCGGCGGCCTTCGTGAAGTCGACACGATAGCTGCGGGGATCCGTGCCTTGCTCCACGAACTCGAGCGTTGTCCCCGGAATTTCACGCTGCACGGCACGAGCGACGTCGATCTTTCGCAGATTCGAGACATTGGACCCGATATTGAACACTTCGCCGCACGCACACCGCGCCGGCGCTTCCAGCACGAGCCCCACGGCCGCGGCGATGTCCTCGACGTGTACGAACGGCCGCCAGAACTGCTCGCCGAAAATCACGATCCTTCCCTCGCGGAAGGCGGACAGCGTGAAATCACTGATCAGCAAATCGAACCGCATTCGCGGAGATACGCCGAATGCGGTGCTGAAGCGTAAGACGACCGGACAGAACGCCGGACCGCTTGCGGCGAGTATTTCGCGCTCCGCGGCTACCTTCGTTTCCGCATAAACGGACAGCGGACGAAGCGGGGAGCTTTCCGTGGCAAGGCCTGACGGGTCGGAGATTCCGTAGTTGCTGCACGTGCTGGCGAAAACGAAACGCTCCACGCCGACCTCGCGCGCGACCTCCAAAGTCTGCAGCGCGCCGCGAAAGTTGACCGCTCGGGCGGTCTCCGGCGCGCGATTGCACGCCGGCTCTCCGACGATACCGGCGAGCAGCACGACGGCACGGCTGCCGGCCATCGCCTCCCGCAGCAGCTCTCGATCGAGCAGATCCCCCGCGAACAGCCGATACCCGTCCTGCCCCGCGAGCTCCGCCACGCCTTCGTCACCGAACAGCAAGCAGTCGAGGACGGTGACGCCGTAGCCCGCCCGAAGCAGACGCCGCGTCACTACCGATCCGATGTACCCGGCTCCGCCGGCGACCAGAACCCGCATCACTCTCTCCCCTCGTCAAGAAGCCGCGCGGACTTCCGGCCCGGATGCTGCATGAGCGTTCTCGGGGTAGAACAGATTCGGATTTCGTTCGACGAGATCGATGGCGCGTTCGTAATCGTCGCGCCGTCCGACGTCCAGCCAGAGGCAATCGACGATATGCGCCTTCACGGGGCGGTGGTGAAGCAGCATGCTCTGCACAAGATCGGGGAAGTCTCTATAAGTGCCGGGCTCGACGAGATCCAGCGCGGAGCGGCGGAAGACGTAGATACCCATCGAGGCGTCGTACTGCACGGTGGGCTTTTCGCGGTAGCCGGTCACGCGCAGCTGACCGTCGAACTCGACGACGCCGAGATCGACGTGATTCTGACACCGATAACAAGCGATGGTCAGCTCAGCGCCGGAAGCTTTGTGAGCTGCAAACAACGCCGCGTAATCGAGGGTGGTCAGCACGTCGCCGTTCATGACGAGAAAGTGCTCCGGTAGCCCGTCGAGAAGCGTGAGGGGGCCTACCGTCCCCAGCGGCTCGTCCTCGCGAGAGTAGCGAATCTCCAAGCCGAGCTGCTTGCCGTCTCCGAAATACGCGATGATGAGCTCTGCAAGATACCCGACCGCGAGCGTCGCTCGCCGGCATCCCGCGGCCGCCAGCTGCCTGAGCACGATCTCGAGGATGGGCATCTGCCCGACCGGGACCAACGGCTTCGGAAAGCAGACCGTGTAGGGGGCCAAGCGGCGCCCTCGCCCGCCTGCCAGTATCACCGCGTCCATAGCTTTCTCCCCAAATGAGGACCGTTCTGTCACCGTCTTGCTGGACGGCGCCGTGTTTTCACGCCTCCATGCATTCCGCGTGCCGCGGCTCTCGACCGGTTGCAGGCGAACCAAGAGAAGCAGGTTCCCCACGAGCTCGAACGAACCGAGCGTGGTATTCGGCGAGCGTCATGCCTCGAAAATCGCCGGCCCCTGCGGAGAACACCGCCTCGAGCGTGTCATACAGGCGCTCGACGGCGTTGCAATCGGGGAAATAGGGGCTCCCGCCCGGCATCAACTCCGACGAATGCAACATTAGCTCCACGTAATCAGCACTCCTCCGCCTTTCCGTTTGCAGAATCTGCAACATTGCGCAGCGGTTGTGCCGATTCGGGCGAAACCAATGGACTGAAGGCATCACTCTTTCGACCGCCCGATTCCCCCAAGATGCGCGGCCGAGCAGCCGCCTGGCGGCTTTGGGAAGCCATCCGCGGCTCCCCGGCTCAATGGTCACGGGCACTTCGAGCAGCGGAAGCCTTCCGCGGCGCCGGACGTCGTCCTCGTCCATCCAAAAAGCTTCTCGAGGCACTGCACGGTAGTCGACGTCGCCCACGCCGCCCGGAGTCCCCGGCTCGTGACCCCATGAGACGCCCGGCGTCATCGAGCAGTCCACGAGGTAGCCTTGCTCGACGAGCAAATGCGCGTACGTCCGATCGAACGCCCAACGGCCGGCGCGATGACTCACGATCGGGGTCGAAAAGGTTTCCCGCAACGTATCCGTGAGCACGTTGATCTTCTCGCGCATCACGTCGCGGGGGTACTCGATCAGGTACGGCCGCCAGCGGTAGTCGTCTTCGGTCAGCGGGACAATCGGCGGGCTGTTCCACGCGTGCAAATGCATGCCGATTTCTCCCGCGTCGCGCGCGAGCAGATCGTGCGCAAATTCGCGAAACACCGGGCAGCACGCCATCTCCCAGCTCACCAGATACGTGGGGCGGAGACGGTACTTTTCGCAGAGGAATTGAAAACGCGGAAGATGCCGGGCGTTATCAGTTTGGATGTGTCTCGGCGCGCTCCAGAGATCGTCGCCCTCCGTGTCGACGGTGACGAGCCAGGCAGGCTTCTGCGTCGGCGGCTCGGCTGCCGTGGCGGAAATTCGAAAAGCACCGCCGCACGTTATCACCCTGCGCTCCTTCGACCTTCAGGCCGAGCGGAGGAGGCCCCGCGGTCGGTTCGACCGTGCGGGACCCTCCGCATTATAGCCGACGAGTACCGGCCTCTCGGGCGGTGATCGTCTTACCGGCGCAGCTTTCGGCCGCTGCCGTCTCGACGGACGCGTAGAGCCGCTCGAGCTGCCGAGTGCAAGTCAGAATGTTGAAAGAGCTGTCGCCGACCCGCTGCCATGCTTGCGTGCGGGCCTCGACAGGTGCGTTTCGATGCAGTTGCAAAATTTGCTTTGCCCATTCACCGGGAGGAGCGTCCAAGGATAGCCGCACGACGAGCGAATCGATGACGGTAACCTCCGGCGCGATGACGTCCGACACGGCGCACGGCAGTCCGGCCGCCTGCGCTTCGACCACGGCGAGCGGGAGCCCTTCCCAAAGCGAGGGGAATACGAAAACGTCCATAGCGCCGCGCAGGACCTCCAAGGCATCGTCCACCCTGCCCGCAAGCCTTACGCGTCCGGCTATCCCGAGACGGCGGATCTCCCGCTCGACTTCGGCGCGCATCGGCCCCTCTCCCACGAGCAGCAAGTACGCGCGCGGCTCGCGAGCCATCACCTCCGCGGCGATCCTGATCAGCTGGACGTGGTTCTTCGGCTTCCGAAAGCCGCCGATGTGCCCGAGGACCAAACCCTCCGCCGGCAAAGCGTATCGGGCGCGGACGGCACTCCTATCGACCGGAGTCCGAAACGGCTCGAGCTCGATGCCGCAGTGCAACACGCGCCACCGCGAATCCCGACGCCAGCGGGGAAACAGAGCCGCGCCTGCTGCGTCGCTGACGGCCAACCCCTGCGTCGCATGACGGTGGATCCAATGCTCGGTGGTGCGCAGGTACATCTTCCTCGCGAGGCTCGCGACAACCTGGCTCCGGCTCGTATCGCTGTGGGAATGCGCGATTCGCAACGGAACGCCGCACCGATTCGCGACGCGAAGTACGTAGCCGCTGAAATGATGCAGATGACTGTGGACCACGTCGTAGGGGCCGTACTCGTCGAGCGCCTGCGACAGGCTGCGCGCAAAACGCCACGGCCGTTCCGGCGATGCGCAACGGACTATCCGCGAACCGAGCGCCCTCACCTCCTCGTCGAAGAAGCCGGGCCCTTCCATTGTCGTCATGAAGTCGATTTGAAAACGCCGGCGATCGATGTTTCGCAGGAGCCGCACGAGCCACGTCTCTACTCCGCCGGCGGCCAGTCCTGCGACGACATGTGCGACACGAATGCGGTGCACATCGGACGTCATTGCGACCTTCGACTTCGTCGAATCGAAAGAAACCTGTTCGAACTGCACGTCACCGCTTCCTTCGAATGCGTCCGTGTCGCACTCCGGCGACACGCCCTCGCGTCGCACTCCAGAGACACGCGCTCGTACGGTCATCTGGTTCACAATTAGCGGACCAATCGGAACTCCATTTTTGTCAATCGCTATTCGTCAACGGTCAATTCAGAAGGAACATGATGTAATGGAAATGAGAATAAAGCGGCCGTTCACCGTCTTGAGCTTCTCGCAGTTGTTGCTCACCAGCGCAGTCGCCGCCCCGCTCTCCGAGATGGACGGGCAGGGACGTATCGTCGTGGACGGCGAGCCGACCTTCGTCCACGGCATTTACCACGACACGATGGACGTCTCTCCGCCTCGCTACGCGGAGGATTTTCGCGGTGACGCGGAGCGCATCGCGGCGACGGATTTCAACGCCATATGGCTCAGCCTCGACCCCAGCTTCGGCGACGTGGTCATGGAAAACTTCGCGTACCTCCAGAGCAAGGGGATTCTGGTGGTCAGCAGTTTCGATGCCGCGAACGCCGAGAGCGTCGTTCCGAACTACACGGAGGTAGAGCCGCTTCTCAGCCTGGCGACCGCCGACGATTTCAATTCGGACGGGGGCGCCTCTCCGTCGCAGATCGCCGATTATCGGGCCGTCGTCGAGAAGTATCTGCCGAACGTGCTCACCTTCGCATCGGGAGCCGCACATCCTGCGTTGACGCTCGACGGGTACGCGGAAGTGATGGATGCAATGGGTTTGCAGTGCTATCCCATCAGCAATACGAACGGGAACGTGCCCGGCGGTGAGGCTTACGAGCTCGAGATGTGCGACGACATGTTCACGTTCGCCCGAAACGAGCTCGGCGCCGACTATCCGATTCTCCCGACGCTCCAGGCCTTCAAATGGTACTCGGGGGACGCGCGGTACCCCACGGCGCAAGAGCTTCGCAACATGTTGTTCACGACTCTCCAATTCGACCCCGCCGGCGTCTTTTGGTACTCCTACTACGACGGGACCCAGCTGCTCGGAGAAGACCGGCCCGCGCTGTGGGAAGAGCTGACGCTCCTGACGGCCGAAGTGAAGCAACTGGAGCAAGCCCTGCTGCACGGCGACTACACCAAGGTCCGAAACCCGGATGACCCCTACATGGAAGGCGCGGAAGGCGCCTGGCATGCCGCCTATTGGGAGCTAGAAGGCCAAACCTACGTAATCGTGACGAATACCGATAAGGACACCGAAAAGGCAGTGAGCTTCGAGGTCCCGGGCAGCGGCACGATGAAGCCACTGTTCGACGATGCGAGGTATGGGGACACGCTCCGCTACGAGGGCGGGACGATTCAAGGGACGATCGAACCCGAAAGCGTGCACGTCTACGTCCTCGGGGGCGACGGCGGTTCGTCTCGGCCGAACCCTCCCGAGAATCTCTGTGCCGAGCCGTGCAGCTAGCCCGCGGAAGCGCGGCGCCGCCCGACGCGGCGCTGCGCGCCTGCCCCGCATCGGAAAGGGCCGATGCCGTCACCGGTACTCGGCCCTATTCTGAGCAACCTCCGCCTCGGTTAGCATCTAGCCCCTCGGAGCCCCCCGGCGCGGCGTGGGAGCCCGCACCGGCCAACACGGGCCTCTAACGAACTTGAGCAATTGCCGACACGGCGCCGAGGGAGGACGCTCAAAGACGGTCGACTGCACGTCGTCGGTGCGCGTGCCATGCGCTTGATCGTCACCTCCCCCTATCACTACCTCCGGACGCGGGACGGTCGTGTCTGGAGCAAGACGATGTTCTCGAGGTCGTTCTGGCAAAGGTACCTCGGTGTGTTCGACAGCGTGAGAGTGATCGCCCGAGTACGGCAGATCGATGCCGACGAGCCGGACGAGGGGTGGAGGCGCGCCGACGGAGCCGGTGTGGAGATGATCGGGCTTCCCGATGTCGCCGGGCTCGGCCAGCATCTGGCCAAGCTGTTGCAGATGAAGCGGGCCGTGGAAGGCGTGATCAGGCCCGGGGATGCCGTCCTGGGCCGTGCGCCGAGCCAGGAGACGACTTTGGTGCTCGAGCATTTGCCGACGGCGGGCTATCCCTTCGGTCTCGAGGTGGTGGCGGACCCTTACGACGTCTTCTCGCGCGGTGCGGTGCGACATCCCGTGCGTCCCCTGCTTCGATGGTGGTCCACACGGACGCTGAAGAGACAATGCTTCGAAGCCTGCGCCGCCGCGTACGTAACCGAGGCCGCGCTGCAGCGTCGATATCCAACGAGCCCGTTCGCTTACAGAGCATCGTATTCCTCGGTGGAGCTCGACGATGACGCCTTCGTCGACGCGCCCCGGGTGATCACGGCGGCACCCGCGGAGGCCAAGCTGCTCGCAGTGGGTAGCCTGCAGCAGATGTACAAGGGCTTCGATGTGCTCATCGATGTCGCGGCCGATCTGCTTCGCACGAATCGGCCCGTACGCCTAAGAATCGTGGGTGAAGGCCGACACCGCATCGACCTCGAACGGCAAGCCGCGGAACGGGGCATTGCAGATCGAGTGGACTTCGTCGGCGAGCTTCCGACCGGCGAGCCGATGCGTGCGGAGTACGACCGCGCCAACCTCCTCGTCTTTCCCTCGCGATCCGAGGGACTTCCGCGCGTGCTCATCGAGGGCATGGCACGAGGCGTTCCCTGCGTTGCTTCGCGTATCGGCGGAATACCCGAGCTCTTGGAAGACTTTTCGTTGGTACCGCCCGGCGATGCGCAAGCCCTCGCGGCGAAGCTCCGCGAAGTTCTCGCCGATCCCGTCCGCCTGAGCGCGATGTCCGCGAGGAACTTGGCGGAGGCTCGCCGCTATCACGCATCAGAGCTTCAGCCGAGACGCGAAGACTTCTATCGTCGCTTGCAGGAGCTGACGCGCGAGTGGGTTCGCAAGCGGATGCGACGGCATCGACGAGCATCGCAATAATTGGGCTGGCTGAGTGACGCGCTTGGAGTTACGGTAGTCGCGCATCGACTCGGCGAAGGTTGTCAGCGCACTCGAGCACAATATCGCTGAGAAAGCAGAGCCGCTAAACGCATAAGAGTCTTCAGGGCGTGTCGACGGAGCCGCCGGGCTGGGTCGAGGGAGACGCGCGCGATGATCGACCGGCTGCTGGACTTGCCGCGCTCGCAGAAGCGGGCGTTGGTGTTGAGCCTGGACCTCCTTCTGATGCCTCTCTGCATGTGGCTGGCGTTTGCATTACGTCTGGATTCGCTCTGGCCGAGCGAGATTGCGCGTTTCTGGTGGCTTTATGCGGCAGCTCCGGCTCTCGGGATCCCGGTCTTCATCCGCATGGGCACTTATCGGGCGGTGATGCGTTACGTCGGAAGACGAACGTTCTACAGCATCGCACAAGCCGTAACTCTGCAAGTGCTCTTGCTCGGCTTGTTTGCAATACTCGCGTGGCCGCAGGAGTTTTCACGGTCCATTCTCGTCATCTACTGGCTGGTGTGTCTCTTGGTATTGGGCGGCGTGCGCTTCGTCGGCCGAAGTTGCCTCGAGTACCACCTCAACGCTCGACGCTCGCCGCATAGAGTCGTGATTTTCGGCGCCGGGGAGGCCGGTGCGGAGCTTGCACAAGCGCTGCGCCAGGGAACCGATTACGCTCCCGTCGCATTCGTCGACGACCGGCGCGCGTTGCACGGCAACGAGGTGCACGGGCTTACCGTCTATCCTACTTCTCAGTTGGCGCTTCTGATCGAGCGGAACCGCATCGACGCGATACTGCTCGCCATTCCGTACGCCAGGCGCGAGAGGCGAAGGAAAGTGATTGCCGCCCTGGACCGGTTGCCGGTTTCCGTGAAGACCATGCCGTCCTTGAAGGATCTTGTGCGGGGAAGAGCGAGCGTCGGCGACGTTCGCGATCTCGACATCGACGACCTTCTCGATCTCATCGGCCGGTCGCCTGTCAGCCCGGACGAAGGTTTGCTTGCCAAGGCGGTGAGCGGCAAGTCCGTGATGGTCACCGGAGCCGGCGGCTCCATCGGCTCGGAGCTGTGCCGGCAAATCTGCGCCCTCAGGCCTGCTCGTTTGGTGCTGTTCGACATTTCCGAGCATGCGTTGTATGAAATTCAGCGGGAGCTCGAGAAATGCGGACGGTCGGCCGATGACGCGATCACGGACGGGGACAGCATCGATCTGATCCCCGTGCTGGGCAGCGTTTCCGACGAGGCTCGCGTCGTTTCCGTCATCAGAGCATTCGGCGTTCAGGTCATCTATCACGCCGCGGCCTACAAGCATGTTCCGCTCGTCGAGCACAACCCCATAGCCGGCATTCACAACAACGTGTTCGGAACCTGGCACGTAGCGAGGGCCGCGAAAATTACTCGGGTCGAGACGTTCATCTTGATCTCCACGGACAAGGCTGTCCGACCGACGAACATCATGGGGGCCGCTAAACGAATGGCTGAATTGCTCGTTCAGGGGTTCGCCGCGCAGCCCACGGGAACGTGCTTCACGATGGTGCGCTTCGGAAACGTGATCGGGTCCTCCGGATCGGTGGTGCCGCTGTTCGCGGAGCAGATTGCCGCAGGCGGCCCGGTCACCGTCACCGACCCGAACGTCGTGCGATACTTCATGACGATTCCCGAGGCAGCCAACCTCGTGATTCAAGCCGGAGCGATGGCTCGCGGCGGTGAGGTCTTCGTGCTCGACATGGGCGAGCCCGTCAAGATCCTGGACATCGCTCACCGCATGATCCGTCTGCGCGGCTTGCAGGTCCGCGACGAGCAGCATCCGAACGGTGATATCGCCGTCCAGTTTACTGGCCTTCGCCCCGGCGAGAAGCTCCACGAAGAGCTTCTCATCGACGACAACGTCGTACCCACCGACCACCCGCTGATCCTGTGTGCTCAGGAGGCGAGTCTGCCCTGGAGCAAGGTCACGGAGATTTTGCTGGGGCTGCAGGCGGCATGCCGAGCATTCGACAGCTCGCGCGCGGTCGCGTTGCTGCTGAAGGCCGTAGTGGGCTACCGCCCGCAGTGCGCCATTCCCGATCCGATCTGGCGCGGATCGTCTGCTTCGGGCCGTGGGGCGTCCACGGCTCTCGAACCGCGCCGCAAGGTGCGATAGCCGCACGGCGTGCGACACCGGGCACGGCCCCCGCGCGCCTTCAACGGGAATCGCCAAGACTTCGCTCGGCGAAGGCGCGCTATCGGCCGCTGGCTCGCGTTGCCTTGCGGCCGCTTCGCCGGGTTTGTATCATATGCGGCCCACGAAAACCGGTGCGGGGTGGAGCAGTCAGGCAGCTCGTCGGGCTCATAACCCGAAGGTCGCAGGTTCGAATCCTGCCCCCGCTACCACCTATCCCGTCTCCCAACGCGCTTACAGGCGCCGCGGCACGCTCACCGCGGCGGCTCAGGTCAGAACGCGCGCGCACAGATCCAGCAGGAGCCCCGGGAAGACGCCGAGCGCCAGGAGGCTCAGCCCGTTCGCGCTTATCACGACGCGCAAATCCGGCGCGGCCAGCAGCGGTACCTCCTCCGCCGGCTCGCTGAAATACATGTACCAGACGATCCGCAAGTAGTAGAACGCCCCGATCACGGCGAAGAGCACGCCGAGCGCCGCGAGCCAGACGAGGCCTGCTTCCACCACGCTCTGAAGCACGACCAGCTTCGCGTAGAACCCGACGAGCGGCGGCACTCCGGTCATGCTGAACATGATCAGCAGCATCACGAAGGCGAACCACGGGCTCCTGGCGTTCAAGCCCTTGAAGTCCTCCAGATTCTCTGCCTCGAATCCCCGACGGCTCAGGAGGATGATCATGCCGAACGCCGCCGTCGCCATCAGCACGTAGACGATCGTGTAGAACATCGCATCCCGCAGGCCGTTCTCGGTGCCCGCGATAAACCCCATCAAGATGAAGCCGACGTGCGAGATCGTGGAATAGCCGAGCATGCGCTTGAAGTTCGTCTGCACGATCGCGAGCAGATTCCCGATCACGAGGGACAGCACGCAGAGCACGATCAGCATGTCCTGCCAATCGAGCTGCATCGGGCCCATTCCCTCGACGAGGATCCGCCACGTGAGCGCGAATGCCGCGATCTTCGGCGCGGAGCCGACGTAGAGCGCCACGGGCGTCGGCGCACCGTGATAGACGTCCGGGATCCACATGTGGAACGGCACGGCGCCGAACTTGAACGCGACGCCGACGACGACGAACGCCAGCGCCAGCAACGCCGGGATATCCAGCCCGTCCGGCGCTGCGAGCGCCTGCGCGAGCGGCGCGAGCTCGATCGTGCCGGTGATCCCGTAGAGGAGCGAGATACCGTAAAGCAACATGCCCGATGCGATCGCCCCGAGCACGAAATACTTCATCGCGGACTCCGCCGAGCGCGCCGAGTCCCGATTGAACGCGATCAGGGCGTAAAGCGACAGCGCCTGGAGCTCGAGCCCGAGGTAGAGCACGAGCAGGTTGTTGCCCGAGACCATGATCATCAGGCCGAGCAGCCCGAAGAGGCCGAGAATGAAGAACTCGCCCTTCAGGAGCCCGTTCTGATCGAGGAAGCCGCGCGAATAGAGGAAAACCAGAGCGACGATCAGGTACGCGAAGAGCTTCAGCACGTTGCCTGCAGGGTCCGCGACGTACGCGCCGTTGAAGGTCGTCATGCTCGTATCGACGCCGAACCAGACCGAGCAGATCGCGACACCGACGAGCGTCAGCATCGACAGCGTGTAGGTGATGCGCCGCTGCTCCTCCCGAAGGAACACGTCGACGATGAGCACGGCGCAGATCGCCGCGGTCAGGAAGATTTCCGGGGCTGCGAGCGAATAGTCGATCATTTCCCTTCTCTACAGCTTCGACTGCATGACCTGCGTCAGCAGGTTCGCGAGCGTCGAGTCCATCGCGTCCACGAGCGGCTGCGGCCATACGCCGAGCGCGAGCACGGCCGCGGCGAGCACCGCGAGGATGAAGAATTCGCGGGAGCCAACGTCCTGCATCGAGGCCACGCCTTCGTTGCCCACCTCGCCGTAAACCACCCGCTTCACCAGCCAGAGCGTGTAGGCGGCCCCGAGCACCAGGATCGTGGCGGCGAAAAACGAGAGCCAGAAGCTCGCATGGAAGCTGCCGAGAATCACGAAGAACTCGCCGACGAAGCCTGAAGTGCCCGGAAGCCCCGAATTGGCCATCGCGAACAGCACCATGAAGGCGGCGAACTTCGGCATCGTGTTCGCGACGCCGCCGTACGCGCTGATCTCGCGCGTGTGCAGACGGTCGTAGAGCACGCCCACGCAAAGGAAGAGCGCGCCCGAGATCAGGCCGTGCGAGATCATCTGCACCATCCCGCCTTGGAGCGCGAGCTGCGCGCCGTCGGCCGCGCCGCCGGCGTTCGAAACCGCGTCGAAGATCACGAAGAACCCGAGCGTAACGAAGCCCATGTGCGCGATCGACGAATACGCGATCAGCTTCTTCATGTCCTTCTGCACGAGCGCGACGACGGCGATGTAGACGATCGCGATCAGCGAAAGGCCGATCATCAGCCAGTCGAGGGCGCGGCTCGCGTCCGGCGCCACGGGCAGGCTGAAGCGCACGAAGCCGTAGCCGCCCATCTTCAGCAGGATCGCGGCGAGGATCACGGAGCCGCCGGTCGGGGCTTCGACGTGCGCGTCCGGCAGCCAGGTGTGCACGGGCCACATCGGCACCTTCACGGCGAACGCGATCAGGAAAGCGAAGAAAATCAGCACCTGCTCGGTCATCGTCAGCGGCAGCGCGTGCAGGTCGGGAATCGAATAGCTGCCGGCCTGCAAGTACATGTAGATCAACGCGACCAGCATGAACACCGACCCGAGGAAGGTGTAGAGGAAGAATTTCATCGTCGCGTAAACTCGCCGCTCGCCGCCCCAGACGCCGATGATGATGAACATCGGCACGAGCATCGCTTCCCAGAAGACGTAGAAAAGCAGCGCGTCGACCGACGCGAACACCCCGATCATCAGGCCTTCGAGCAGCAGAAACGACGCGAAGTACTGCGCCGGCCGCAGCTTGATGACCTCCCAGCCGGCGATCACGACGAGCGGCGTGAGGAAGGTCGTGAGCAGGATCAGCGGCATCGAGATGCCGTCGACGCCGAGGTGGTAGAAGACGTTGAAGCGCTCGATCCACGGCACGCGCTCGACGAATTGCATGCTCGCCGTCGAGGAGTCGAAGCCCGTGTAGAGCGGGAGGCTCGCAACGAACGTCAACGCGGCGGCGCCGAGCGCGATCCGCTTGCCGAGAAGGGCGCGGTCGGAGCCCAGCGCGAGCACGACGATGCCCGCGGCGATGGGAAGCCAGATGACGATGCTCAGGATAGGCAAATCCATTCCCTCAGCTCCTGAGCGCGAACCAGCCGATCAGCATGGCAAGCGCAACGACCATGGCGAATGCGTAGTGGTAGAGGTATCCGGACTGCAGCCCGCGCGCGACGCTCGAGACGGCTCCGACCGCCCGCGCGCTGCCGTTCACGATCAGCCCGTCGATCAGCACCTGATCGCCGACGCGCCAAAGCGCCTGCCCGGCCGCGCGCGTGCCCCGCGCGAGCACGTTCTCGTTGAACCAGTCGAAGTAGTACTTGTTCACGAGCACGCGGTAGAGCACGCCGGCCCGGTCGAGCACGAGCTCCGGGATGTCCGGGCGCTTCAGGTAGAGAAACCACGCGACGAGCGCGCCCGCCGCGGCGAGATACACGGTGGCCGAGTGCGTCAGCGCATGCAGCACGAACGCCGCGGAACCCTCGAACTCCGCCCCGACCTCGCCGAGCACGTCGTGCCCCTCACGCACGAACAGCGCACCGTCGAAGAAGCCGCCGAAGAGGAGCGGCTCGATCGTCAGCCCGCCGATCACGACCGACGGGATCGCGAGCGCGATCAGCGGCACCGTGACGACGGCGGGAGTCTCGTGCAGGTGCGCTTTGGCATGTGGATCGATGCGCTCCTCGCCGTGGAACACGACGAAGAGCAGCCGGAAGCTGTAGAGCGCGGTGACGAAGACGCCGAGCAGCACGCACCAGTAGGCGTACCCTGCGCCCGGCAGCGTGGACGCGTGCACGGCCTCGATCAGCGCGTCTTTCGAGAAGAAGCCCGCGAACCCGGGGAAGCCGATCAGCGCGAGCGTGCCGACGACCGACGTCCAATACGTGATCGGCATGTACTTGCGCAAGCCGCCCATCTTGCGGATGTCCTGCTCGTGGTGCAGCGCGATGATCACGGAGCCCGCGGCGAGGAAGAGCAGCGCCTTGAAGAACGCATGCGTCATCAGATGGAAGATTCCCGCGGCGTAGGCGGAAGCGCCGAGCGCGACCATCATGTAGCCGAGCTGGGAGAGCGTCGAGTACGCCACCACCCGCTTGATGTCCTGCTGGACGATGCCGAGCAGCCCGGTGAAGAACGCCGTCGTGGCGCCGATCACGATGACGACCGTCAGCGCGGTCTCGGAGAACTCGTAGAGCGGCGACATCCGCGCCACCATGAAGATGCCGGCCGTGACCATCGTCGCGGCGTGGATCAGCGCGGAGATCGGCGTCGGGCCTTCCATCGAGTCCGGCAGCCACACGTGCAGCGGCACCTGGGCCGACTTGCCCATCGCACCGACGAAGAGGCAAATACAGGCGACCGTGAGCGCGGACCAGGCGGTGCCGGAGAAGAGCGAAATCGTCTCGCCCTGGAGCCGCTCGGCCTGCGCGAAGACGTCCGCGTAATCGAGCGAGCCAGCGTAGACGAGGAGCGCGGCGATGCCGAGCAGGAAGCCGAAGTCGCCTACTCGGTTCACGAGGAAGGCCTTCAGGTTCGCGAAAACGGCGGTCGGGCGCTTGAACCAGAACCCGATTAGCAGATAGGAAACCAGGCCGACGGCTTCCCAGCCGAAAAAGAGCTGCATGAAGTTGTTCGACATCACGAGCATCAGCATCGCGAAGGTGAACAACGAGATGTAGCTGAAGAAGCGCTGGTACCCCGGATCGTCGTGCATGTAGCCGATCGTGTAGACGTGCACGGCGAGAGACACGAACGTGACGACCACCATCATCAGCGCCGTCAACCTGTCGATCAGGAAGCCGACGGCGATCGTGAGGTCGCCTACTGTCGCCCATTCGTAGATGTTGCCGTTGAAGGCCGGCATGCCGTCGAGCGCGATGCGCTTCAGCACGTAGAGCGAGAGCGCGAACGAGACCGTGACCCCGAGGATCGTGATCGTATGCGCGCCCGCGCGGCCGATCCTGCCTCCGAAGAGCCCGGCCGCCGCCGCTGCGGCGAGCGGCGCCAGGACGATCGTCAGATAAACTCCTTCCACCGGCTATCCCTTCAACGAGTCGAGCTCCTCGACGTTAATGCTCCGCGTGTTGCGGAACAGCACGACGAGGATTGCGAGGCCGATCGCGGCCTCGGCTGCCGCCACCGTCAAGATGAAGAACACGAAGATCTGGCCGAGCGAGTCGTCGAGCATGCGCGAGAACGCGATGAAGTTGAAATTGACCGCGAGCAGCATCAGCTCGATGCACATCAAGAGCAGAATCACGTTCTTGCGGTTGATGAAGATGCCGGCGACGCTCAGGCTGAAGAGCACCGCGGCGAGCACGAGGTAATGGGCGACCGTCACCATCCCGTCACTCCTTTACCGGCGCGACCTTCACGACCCGGATCCGGTCGCTGGCCCTCACCGCCACCTGCTTCGCGATGTCCTGAACCTTGAGCCCCGGCCGCTTGCGCATCGTCAACGTGATGGCCGCGACGATCGCGAGAAGCAGCAGCACGGCGGCGATCTCGAAGGCGTAGACGTGCTGCGTGTAGAGCTGCATACCGAGCTCCTTCGTGTTGCTGTAGCCCGCCGGATTCGGCTCGGGCGTGACGAACGCCCTGCCCTCGCTCCTGAACCAGACCACGTGCCCGATCTCGAGCACGACCACCAGCGCCACGCCGATGCCGAACGGGAGATAGCGCGTGAAGCCCCGCCGGATCTGCTCGAGATTGATGTCGAGCATCATCACGACGAACAGAAACAGCACCATGACCGCGCCGACGTAAACCAGGACGAGCGCGATCGCGAGAAACTCGGCTTCGATCAACAGCCATAGCACGGCGCTCTGCACGAAAGCGAAGACGAGAAACAGCGCCGAGTGGACGGGATTGCGCGCCGTGATCACGCCGAGCGCGGCGACGATCAGAATCGCCGCGAACACGTAGAAGAGAACTGCCGTAGTCAAGGTGCTCGAGCTTCCCTAGTGAAATGCGTTTACCGATAGGCGGCGTCGGCGGCCTTGTCGGCCGCGATCATCGCTTCGTACTTGTCGCCGACCGCGAGCAGCTTGTCTTTCGACATGATGTTCTCGCCGCGCCGCTCCATGTGGAATTCGTGGATCCGAGTCTCGACGATCGCGTCGACGGGACACGCTTCCTCGCAGAACCCGCAGTAGATGCACTTGAAGAGATCGATGTCGTAGCGCGTGGTGCGGCGCGTGCCGTCGGGGCCGATCCCGGACTCGATCGTGATCGCCGCGGCCGGGCACACCGCCTCGCAGAGCTTGCACGCGATGCATCGCTCCTGCCCGTTCGGATACCGCCTGAGCGCATGCAGCCCCCGGAACCGGGGCGACTTCGGCGTCTTCTCCTCCGGGTAGTACACCGTGGCCTTGCGCGTGAACAAATGCTTCAGCGTGAGCCTCAGCCCCACGAGCAGGTCCGTCATCAAGAACGTCTTTACCGGAGACACCAACCTAACTCCCGTCCGGAAAAGGTGTCAGACACCATTTTTTTCGCGCTATGCCCACGGCCCGACCTCCAGCGCCGCCATCGCTCCCTCCACGCCGATCCACACGATCGTGACCGGAATGAACACCTTCCAGCCGAGACGCATGATCTGGTCGTAGCGGTAGCGGGGGAACGTGGCCCGAATCCACAGGAACACGAAGCTGAAAACCGCCATCTTGAGCCCCAGCCAGACGACGCTCGGCGCAGCCAGCCATGTGTTCTCGAGCCCCGGAATTCCGGCGAACGGCGACAGCCACCCGCCGAAGAAGAACACGGTCGTGAGCGCCGTGATCAGAATCATGTTCGCGTATTCGGCCAGGAAGAACAGGGCGAAGGCGATGCCGGAGTACTCCACGTGGAACCCGGCGACGATCTCCGACTCGCCCTCCGCCACATCGAACGGGTGACGGTTCGTCTCCGCGACTCCGGCGATGAAATACACGACGAAGAGCGGGAAGAGCGGCAGGACGAACCAGCTGAGCACGCTCGTGCCGCTCTGCGCGCGCACGATCTCGCCGAGGTTCAGGCTCCCGCCGGCCATCAGCACGCCGACGAGCGCGAAGCCCATCGCGATCTCGTAAGCGACGATCTGCGCGGCGGAGCGCATCGCTCCGAGAAACGCGTATTTCGAGTTCGACGCCCAGCCTGCCAGGATCACGCCGTACACGCCGAGCGACGTGAGCGCGAGGATGTAGAGCAAACCGGCGTCGATGTCGGCGATCACGAAGGAGTCGCTGAGCGGCACCACGGCCCAGACGGCGAAGGCGGGCACGAGCGAAACGATGGGCGCGACCAGGAACAGGAAGCGATTCGCGTTCGTCGGCACGATCACTTCCTTGAACAGCATCTTGAAAAGGTCCGCGAACGGCTGGAGGAGCCCCCGCCAGCCCACACGATTCGGCCCCAGTCGATGCTGGATAAAGCCGATGACCTTGCGCTCCATGTACGTGAAATACGCCACGCCGAGGATCAGCGGCACGAGCAGCACCACGATCTTCAGCAAAATCACGACGATCTCCCGCACGGCTTCCGGGAGCATGAGCCAGTACGGCTCGAGACGAAGCAACCAGCTGCTCATCCTGCGCTCTGCAATCTGTGGATTTCCGCGTCCTCGTCGCTCTCTTGCGCACGGGCGAACACCGTGCGCTGAAGCGGGAGCGATCGGCGCACCACGGCGTCGACGGAGTAGATCGGAACATCGAGCTCCTCGAGCCCGACCGGCTCGCCCTCGAGCCCGGCCTCGAATTGCCCGCGATAAGCGTTGTCCGGCGTGACATCGTCGATCTCGGCTCTCACCGCTTCCAGCACCTCACCGGACGACCGATAGTCGGCGCCGTCGACGCCGAGCAGATCCGCGAGCACGCGGAGCACCCGCCAGCCCGGCCGCGCCTCGCCGACCGGGTCGGCTGCGGCCGCGAAGCTCTGCATCCGGCCTTCCGCGTTCACGAACGTGCCGTCCGTTTCCACGAACGTGCCGACCGGCAGCAGCACCGTCGAGCACTCGAGGAGCTCGGGCGTGACATAGGACGTGAAGCAGACGACGGCATCGGCCGACTTCAGCGCCTGCTCCGCCCGATCGCCGTTCGCGACGTCCTCGGCCGGCTCGATGCCGAAGAGGACGTAGGCTCGGCGGGGCGCGCTGATCATCGCCTGCACGTCGAGGCCCTCGGCGCCGGCGGACGCCCCTGCCGCCAGTCGGTGCGGCACGACGCCGACGAGCGCCGCGCCCGCGCCGTTCGCGCCCTCGGCGATGTAGCCGAGCTTCGCGCCGGTGACGGCCGAGAGGGCGCCGGCGATCGCCCGCAGGTCGGAGAACTGCGGATGACGCTGGGCGATGTGGCCGAGCAGCACGAGCGCCCGCTCCTTCCCGATCAGCGCTCGGGCGGCCGTGCGGTGCGCGTCCTCGACCCGCACCTCGCCGGCGAAGCCCTCGACGACCCGCGGAACCGGCTGCCCGGCCTCCTCCGCCGCGGCGAGCAAAATCGCGGCAAGCGTCGGCACGGCCCGCTCCGGCGGCGCCGGCACGTAGGCGTGATCGAAGTAATACGTGTAATCGGCCGGATTGACGAACGTGACGGACGCGCCTGCGAGCGCCGCCTTGCGGACGCGGTGTGCGAGAAGCGGCACCTCCATCCGGAGGTTCGAGCCGACGACGAGGAGCGCCTCCTGCCGCTCGAGCTCCTCGATGCTGCAGCCGAGCCACGGGAACGCGGGATCCGCCGCCTGATCGCGGAAGTCCCGCCGCCGGAGGCGGTGGTCGACGTTACGCGTGCCGAGCCGCTCCGCAATGCGCCGGAGGAGATACATCTCCTCGAGCGTCGCATTCGGCGAGACGAGCATGCCGAGCGCGTCGCCCTCGTCCGCAACGGCGCCGGAAAGCTGCGCCGCGGCCGCTTCGAGAGCCTCCTGCCAGCTCACTTCGGACCACTCCTGCTCCCTCCGCACCATCGGCTTCTCGAGCCGGTCGGGGCTATAGACGCCGTGGCAGCTGAAGCGGTCACGGTCTGCGATCCACGTCTCGTTGATCGCCTCGTTGTCGCGCGGCACGACGCGCTTGACGCTGCCGCGGAGCACGTGGGCGTAGAGGTTCGACCCGACCGAATCGTGGGCGCCGATCAGCGGCTTCGCGACCATCTCCCAGGCGCGCGCGCTGTAGCGGTAGGGCTTGTTGTTCAGCGCACCGACCGGGCAGAGATCGATGATGTTGCCGGAGAGCTCGTGCTGGACGCCGCGCTCGACGTAGGTGCTGATCACGACGTTCTCGGTGCGCCCGATCGTGCCGAGCTCCTGGATGCCCTGCACCTCGGCACCGAAGCGCACGCAGCGCGTGCAGTGGATGCAGCGCGTCATGTCCGTGGAGACGAGCGGGCCCAGATCCTGGTCCTTCACGACCCGCTTCTTCTCGGTATATCGCGAAACGTCGCGGCCGAACCCGAGCGCCAGGTCCTGAAGCTCGCACTCGCCGCCCTGATCGCAGATCGGGCAGTCGAGCGGATGATTGATCAGCAGGAACTCCATCGTCGCCTTCTGCGCCGATATTGCGCGCTTCGAACGCGTGAAGACCTTCATGCCGTCCATCACCGGCGTCGCGCATGCCGGCAGCGGCTTCGGCGCCTTCTCGACGTCGACGAGACACATCCTGCAGTTGGCCGCGACGCTCAGCTTCCGGTGATAACAGAAGCGGGGGACGTAGATGTGTGCCCGATCCGTCACCTCGATCAGCATCTCGCCTTTGCGCGCCTCGAGCGGCACGCCGTTCACTTCGATCTTGACTGTGTCGTCGCTCATGTTCGTCCGTAATCGCGGCTTGCGCTGCGGAACATCGTGCTCAGGCCGCCGCGCTCAAGTCGTCGACGATGCTGCGCCCCCCGTGCTCGACCATGTACTCGAACTCGTGCCGGAAGTGCTTCAGGAAGCTCTGCACCGGCCATGCGGCGGCATCGCCGAGCGCACAGATCGTGTGCCCTTCGATCTTGTTCGCGACGTCGACGAGCATGTCGAGGTCGGCATGCGTTCCCTTGCCGTCGATGATTCGCGTGAGCACCCGGTAGAGCCAGCCGGTGCCCTCGCGGCACGGCGTGCACTGGCCGCACGATTCCGCCGTGTAGAAACGCGAGATGCGCCGCAGCAGCCGCACCATGCACGTCGTCTCGTCGATCACGACGGTGGCGCCGGTTCCGAGACCGCTGCCGGCCGCGCGGATCGTGTCGAAGTCCATCGTGAGATTCATCATCGTCTCGGCGGGGACTACCGGCACGGACGAGCCGCCCGGGATCACGGCCTTGAGCTTGCGCCCGCCGCGCACGCCGCCGGCGATCTCGAGCAGCTCCTTGAACGGGATGCCGAGCGGCAGCTCGTAGTTGCCGGGCTTCTCGACGTGCCCCGAGACCGAGAAGATGGCCGTGCCGCCCGAGCCCTTGACGCCGAGATCCGCGAACCACTGCGCGCCCTTGCGGATGATCGTCGGAATCGACGCCAGGCTCTGCGTGTTGTTGATCGTCGTCGGCCTGCCGTAGAGCCCGTGCTGCGCGGGGAACGGCGGCTTGAAGCGCGGCCTGCCCTGCTTGCCCTCGAGCGACTCGAGAAGCGCGGTCTCCTCCCCGCAGATGTAGGCGCCCGCGCCGATGAACGCATGCAGGTCGAAATCGATTCCCGAGCCCTTGATGTTCTTACCGAGCCATCCGGCCTCGTACGCCTCCTTCAGCGCGTGCTCGAACCGCGGGAACGGCTCGGCCATGAACTCGCCGCGAATGTAGTTGTAGCCGACAGTGGCCCCGATCGCGTAGCCCGCGATCGCCATACCTTCGATCAGCGCATGCGGGTTGTAGCGCAGGATGTCGCGGTCGTGGCACGTGCCGGGCTCGCTCTCGTCCGAGTTGCAGACGAGGTATTTCTGCCCCGGTGCGTTGGCCGGCATGAACGAGAGCTTCAGACCGGTGGGAAAGCCCGCGCCTCCCCGACCGCGGAGCCCCGACGCCTTGATCTCCTCGATGATCGCCGCGCGGTCGAGCTCGCCGTTCAGCACGCGCTGCCACGCCTCGTAGCCGCCGACCTTCAGATAGCTCGCGAGCGACCAGGGCTCGTCGAGCCCCAGCGTCGCGAAGCAAACGAGGTTCTGCTCCCTCACGCTACGGCCCCGCCGAAAAAGGTGTTGTCAAAAAAGGTGTCAGACACCTTTTCTCGGAAAAAGGTGTCTGACACCTTTTTTGTCGTCATTCTTCTCGTCATTTCAGCGCGTCCAGCACCTCGTCCACCTTCTCCGGCGTGAGATGCTCGTAGTACACGTGATCGACCATCATCATCGGCGCGCCGACGCACGCCGCGAGGCACTCCTCCTCGCGCTTGAGGTAGAACTTGCCGTCCGGCGTGCTCTCCCCGGTCTTGATGCCGAGCTTGCGCTCGATGTGCGCAACGATCTCGTCGGAGCCGCGGAGCATGCACGAGATGTTCGTGCACACCGAGATGTGGTGGCGGCCGACAGGCTTCGTCTCGAACATCGAATAGAACGACGCGACCTCGTACACCTGAATGGGCGGAAGCTTCAGGTACTCGGCTACGGCGTCCATCAGCGGCTGCGTGAGGTAGCCGCCGTTCTCGTGCTGGACGGCATGGAGCGCCGCGATCACGGCGGAGCGCTGACGGCCCTCCGGAAACTTCGCAACCCAGCGGTCGATCTCGGCGCGAACGTGCTCGGAGAGCCGAGCCGGGCCTGCGGCGGCTGCCGGGGCCGCAGCCGGCCGGGGCATCGTCGTCACCTCCGCGCCCGACTCTTCCTCGGCCTCCGGCAGCGCGTCGGCGCGCCCCGCGTTCGAGTGGCGGTCGTTCATCGGTCGATCTCCCCGAAAACGATGTCTTGCGTGCCGATCACGGCGACGACGTCCGCGAGCATGTGCCCTTGCACCATCTCGTTCATCGCCGCGAGGTGAGCGAACCCCGGTGCCCGGACCTTCACGCGGTAAGGCTTGTTCGCCCCGTCCGAGAGGAGATACACGCCGAACTCGCCTTTCGGCGCCTCCACTGCCGCGTATACCTCACCCTCCGGAACCGTGTAACCCTCGGTGAAGAGCTTGAAGTGATGAATGAGCGACTCCATGTCGTCCTTCATCTCGATCCGGCGCGGCGGCGCCACCTTGCGGTCTTCGATCATCACGGGCCCCGGGTTCGCCCGCAGCCAGTCCACGCACTGCTTGATGATCCTCGTGGATTGGCGCATCTCCTCCACGCGCACCAGGTAGCGGTCGTAGCAGTCGCCGTTCACGCCGACGGGAATGTCGAAGTCGAGGCGGTCGTAGACCTCGTACGGCTGCTGCTTGCGCAGATCCCAGACGATGCCGGAGCCCCGCAGCATCGGCCCCGAGAAGCCGAGCTGCATCGCCCGTTCCGGCGAGACGACGCCGATGTTCACGGTGCGCTGCTTCCAGATGCGGTTGTCCGTGAGGAGAACCTCGTATTCGTCGATGCGGGCCGGGAAGCGCGCGACGAAATCGTCGATGAAGTCGAGGAGCGACCCGCTCCTCGCCTCGTTCATCGCCTTCAGCTCCTTCTCCGTGCGATACGGCGACGGCTCGTACTGCGGCATCTTGTCCGGAAGGTCGCGGTAGACGCCGCCCGGGCGGTAGTACGTGGCGTGCATCCGCGTGCCGGACACCGCCTCGTAGCAGTCCATCAAATCCTCGCGCTCGCGGAAGCAGTAGAGAAACATCGTCATCGCGCCGATGTCGAGGCCGTGTGCGCCGAGCCACATCAGGTGATTCAGGATGCGCGTGATCTCGTCGAACATCACGCGGATGTACTGCGCGCGGATCGGAGGTACGATTCCGAGCAGCTTCTCGATCGCGAGCACGTAGCCGTGCTCGTTGCACATCATCGAGACGTAATCGAGCCGGTCCATGTAGCCGATCGACTGGTTGTACGGCTTCGACTCGGCGAGCTTTTCGGTGGCGCGGTGCAGCAGACCGATATGGGGGTCCGCCTTGTGGATGACCTCGCCCTCCATCTCGAGCACGAGGCGCAGCACGCCGTGTGCGGCGGGATGCTGGGGGCCGAAATTGACCGTGAAGTTTTGTATCTCAGGCATCGCTCGCGTCCTTGAGCTCCGGCTCGTAGCGGTGATCATCCCGGATGACCTTCGGCACGAGCGTTCGCGGCTCGATGCTCACCGGCTCGTACACGACGCGGCCCTTCTCGGGGTCGTAACGCATCTCGACGTTGCCGACGAGGGGGAAATCCTTGCGGAACGGATGCCCGATGAAGCCGTAGTCCGTGAGAATGCGCCGGAGGTCCGGATGTCCGCGGAAGAGAATGCCGTAGAGATCGAAGGCCTCGCGCTCGTACCAATCCGCCGAGCTCCAGATGCCGGTGACCGAATCCACGAGCGGCTGCTCGTCGTCGGCGCAGAACGTGCGCAGGCGGAGTCGCTGGTTGTGCGTGATCGACAAGAGCTGATAGACGACGGCGAAGCGGCGCTTGGGCCGGTACGTCGTGGCGTCGTGATCGTCACTCTCGGCGGGAACGCCGTCGCGGCGGAACACGCCGCGGCTGAAGCCGGTGCCTGTCGCGCTCGCCGTCTGCCACTCGTCGCGGCCGTAAACCAGGTAGTCGACGCCGGCGATGTCCATCAACATCTCGAAGCGGAACGGCTCTTCGTCCCGGAGCACCCGGCATACGTCGAGCAGGGACTCCGGCTCGACCTCGTACGCGAGCTGCCCGGCATTCAGGCCCGGCGACAACCGCTGCACGCGACCGGCGAGACGCGCTTCCAGCGCTTCGGCCAGTCGGCTCATTCTCGGCGTCAGCTCTTCGATTCGCATTTCCCTTTTCTTTCGTTGCTCGTATCCGCGCAACCGGGTGGATCGAACGATTCCACGTTCGACCTTCGCTCGGGGACTGCCTCTAGCGGGCAATCGTGTGTGTGCGTCGGATCTTTTGCTGCAGCTGGATGATTCCGAACAGCAGCGCTTCGGCTGTCGGAGGACAGCCGGGGACGTAGACGTCGACCGGCACGATGCGGTCGCAGCCTCTGACCACCGAGTACGAGTAGTGGTAGTAGCCGCCGCCGTTCGCGCAGGAGCCCATGGAGATCACCCAACGGGGCTCCGCCATCTGGTCGTAAACCTTGCGCAGCGCGGGCGCCATCTTGTTCACCAGTGTGCCCGCCACGATCATCACGTCGGACTGGCGCGGGCTCGGGCGGAAGATCACGCCGAAGCGATCGAGATCGTAGCGCGCGGCCCCCGCGTGCATCATCTCGACCGCGCAGCACGCCAGCCCGAAAGTGACGGGCCAGAGGGAGCCGGTGCGCGCCCAATTGATCAAGTTGTCGACTTTCGTGACCACGAAGCCGCGGTGCATCACCTCCGGCGCGTCGAACGGAAGCTCCCTGTTCAGCGCCGTGCGCGCGGCCTCCTGACTCAATCCCATTCCAACGCCCCCTTCTTCCATTCGTAAATGAAGCCGACGACGAGAAGGGCCAGGAACACGCCCATCGCCGCGAGGCCGAAGCCGCCGATCGCATCCAGCGACACGGCCCACGGAAAGAGGAAGGCGATCTCGAGATCGAAGATGATGAACAGGATCGCGACGAGGTAGTAGCGGACATCGAACCGCATGCGCGTGTCCTCGAACGGATCGAAGCCGCATTCGTACGCCGAAAGCTTCTCCGCATCCTTGCGTCCGCGGCCGAACGCGAAGCCGAGGAAGAGCAACACCGCGCCGAATACGCCGGCCACCACCAGAAAGATCAGTACCGGTAGGTAATTCGCAAGCATCATCCGCAAAAAAATGCCCCGACAGAGGCGGGCCTCGGCCGGAATAAAAAAATCGGCCGCTCGACGACCGGCCGTGCGAGGCTGACCGCTCCCGGTCAGCCGGCGCGAATTGTATCAACTCGCTCGGCCCGGGTCAGTTCCGTTTGGTGTGCCTGATTCGGTGGTGCGGATGGTCGGACTCGAACCGACACGGCTTGCGCCACTGCCCCCTCAAGACAGCGTGTCTACCAGTTCCACCACATCCGCAATCGAATCAATCGTTCGGCGCTTCGGTCGCCGGGGCCGGCTCACCCTCACCCGAGTCGATCTCCGGCAGGTCGGACGGCTGCGAATCGTCCGAAGGCAGCGGCGGCGGCCGGTCGATGTCCTCTTCCGCCGGCGGCGGCGCCGCCTGAGGCTGCTGTTCGGTCGGCGCCGCGCGCTCGAGCAAGCTCTCGGGCGCCGTCTGGTCCTGCCCGAGGAACGCTAGGGCGAGGCTGGTGGCAAAAAACGTCGTCGCCAGGGCGGCCGTGGCTCGGGAGAGGAAGCTCGCCGACCCGCGCGCGCCGAACACCGTGCCCGATGCGCCCGCCCCGAAGCCGGTGCCCGCCTCAGCCCCCTTGCCGCGCTGGAGCAGCACGAGAGCCACGATGAACAGGCATGCCAGCAGATGCAGGCTCAGCAGGATGGTATGCAGCATTTCAGTCGGTTTCCGGTCCCACAGCCCGTAGTTATGCCGTCGATTGAGAGGCCGCGCGAAAGATACTCAGAAACTCGGACGCTTCGAGCGACGCGCCGCCTACGAGACCGCCGTCCACGTCATCCATCGCGAACAGCTCGGCCGCATTCGCGCCCTTGACGCTGCCGCCGTACAGGATGGGGAGGCCGGCGGCAATTGTACCATCCTGCGCGGCGATCATCGCCCGAATCCGCGCGTGCACCTCCTGCGCCTGCGCGGGCGTGGCCGTGCGGCCTGTGCCGATCGCCCATACCGGCTCGTACGCGACGGCCGCGTTCGCGAACGCCGCAACTCCGGCCGCGCCGAGCACCGCGCCGATTTGACGCTCGACGACGGCTTCGGTTCGGCCGCTCTCGCGCTCCTCGAGCGTCTCGCCGACGCAGAGGATCGGCACGAGACCGGCGGTCTGCGCGGCCTGGAACTTCAGCGCGACGACCTCGTCGGTGTCCCCGAACAGCGTGCGGCGCTCCGAGTGGCCGACGATCGCATACTGCGCGCCGACGTCGGCGAGCATCGCGCCCGCGACCTCGCCCGTGAACGCGCCGCTGCCGATGCGTGTGGAGACGTCCTGCGCCCCGAGCAGAATATCGGTACCGCGCAGCCAGTCCGCGACGCTTTTCAAATAAGGGTATGGCGGGCAGAGCAGCATTCGCGCGCCGCGGCCCTCGCCGATGCCGTCCCGCAGCGCGGCGACGAGCGCCCCGCTCGCCTCGAGCGAGCCGTTCATCTTCCAGTTGCCGGCGACCAGCTTTGTCCGCGCGGCCGACGCTCGCGGAGCGGCGCTCATGCCGTTTGCCTTTGCCCGGGACTCATCGAGGGCCCGAGAGCTTAAGGGCCGGGGACGGGGGAATCAACATGTGCGGGGCGCGGAGTGCATCACCGGCACCGAATGCACGCGCGTCAGGCGCCAAAGGCGGCGCGGACGGAGTCGGCGAGGCGCGATGCGAGCGCGCGGACCATTTCGCGGTCCTCGCCTTCGACCATGACCCGGATGACAGGCTCCGTGCCCGAGGCACGCAGCACGACGCGGCCCCGCTGGCCGAGCGCGCTCTCGGCCTCCTCGACCGCCGCACGGATGGCCGGGGCGCCGTTCGGGTCGGCGGGCGCCGGCACGCGCACGTTCACGAGGCTCTGCGGAAACTGGGACATCCCGCGAGCGAGCTCGCTCAAGCTCTTGCCGGTCCGCCGCATGACCGCGAGGACCTGAAGCGCCGTGACGAGCCCGTCGCCTGTCGTGGTCTTGTCGAGGCAGATCACGTGCCCGGAGGTCTCCCCGCCGAGCACGGCGTCGTGCTCCTTCAGCATGGCGAGCACGTGCCGGTCCCCGACCTTGGCGCGCTTGAACTCGATGCCCCGCTCGCGCAGCGCAAGCTCGAGGCCCAAATTGCTCATGACCGTGCCGATCACCGGGCCGCGCAGGCCGCCCGACTCCAGGCGATCGCACGTCAGGATGTACAGAAGCTGGTCGCCGTCGACGAGATTGCCGCGCTCGTCGACCATCACGACGCGGTCGCCGTCCCCGTCGAGCGCGAGCCCGACGTGCGCGCGGACGCCGGCCACCGTGAGCTTCAGCAAGTCCGGCCGCGTGGAGCCGCATCCGTCATTGATGTTGCGCCCGTTCGGCGAGCAGCCGACCGGCACGACGTCCGCGCCGAGGTCGGCGACGATACGGGGCGCGACCTTGTAGCCCGCGCCGTGAGACGCATCGACGACGATCTTTAGTCCCTCGAGCGTCATCCCCTCGGGAATCGTGCTCTGCAGAAAGTCCATGTAGTCGGCCCGCGCGGATGCGGCCTTCGTGGCGCGGCCGAGCCGCCGGGACTCCCGCGTGATCGGCACCTCGTCGAGGCGTGCCTCGATCGCTTCCTCGAGCGCGTCCGAGAGCTTCTCGCCGTCCGCGCCGAAGAACTTGATGCCGTTGTCGTAGTACGGGTTGTGCGAGGCGCTGATCACGATACCGAAATCGGCGCCGAGCTTTTTCGTGAGGAACGCGATCGCGGGCGTCGGCAGCGGGCCCGTCAGGAGCACGTCGACGCCAGACGCGACGAAGCCGGCCTCGAGCGCCGACTCGAACATGTAGCCCGAGACGCGCGTATCCTTGCCGATCAGCACGCGGCCGCCGTTCGGGGCGAGGACGCGGGCCGCCGCGCTCGCGAGCCGGAGCGCGAAGTCGACCGTCATCGGCGTGGAACCCACCTCCCCGCGGATCCCGTCGGTGCCGAAGTAGCGTCTCCCCATCGTACCCTCCCTCTGCGCCCACGCGATAGCGACGGTCTCGCGCTCCAAAGACAGGCGCGGCCGAACCGGCAGCGGGCTCCTCCGTGAATCTCGTGCGGCGCTCGAGCGGCGCTCCGTTGTTGTTGTGACCGCCCCTTGCCGGCTCGCGGCCGCCGGACCCCGGGTAGGCGCTTAGTGTTGCCCGGCCGGGTCGCCGAGCGCCGGCGTCGCCGGCTCGTCGGCCGGCTCCGGGACCCGCTCGCCCGGCTCCGAGGGCTCGTCCCAATCCTCGGGCGGCCGCGGCGCACGCCCTTCCATGATGTCCCTGATCTGCTGCTCGTCGATCGTCTCGTACTTCATGAGGGCCTCGGCCATCATGTGCAGCTTGCTCTCGTTGGACTCGAGCAGCTGGCGCGCTTCCGTGTACGCCGTGTCGATCAGCTTGCGGACTTCCTCGTCGATGGCGTGCGCCGTGACGTCGGAGACCTGCTTGTGCCGCGTGACGCTGCGACCGAGGAAGATTTCGCCGTCGTCCTCGGTGTAGGTCAACGGGCCGAGCCGATCCGAAAGCCCCCATTTCGTGACCATGTTGCGCGCGATGTCGGTGGCGCGCTCGATGTCGTTCGACGCGCCGGTGGTCACGTACTGCGGCCCGAAGATCAGCTCCTCGGCGATGCGGCCGCCGAACAGGCTCTTCATCTGGCTCATCAGCCGCTGCTTTGAGTAGCTGTAACGATCCTCCTCCGGCAGGAACATCGTGACGCCGAGCGCACGCCCGCGCGGGATGATCGTGACCTTGTACACGGGGTCGTGATCGGGGACCAGCAGACCGACGATCGCGTGGCCGGACTCGTGATACGCGGTGAGCTTCTTCTCCTCCTCGCTCATGACCATGGAGCGCCTCTCGGTGCCCATCATGATCTTGTCCTTGGCCTTGTCGAACTCCTCCATGCGGACCGTGCGCCGGTTCGCGCGTGCGGCCAGCAGTGCGGCCTCGTTGACGAGGTTCGCGAGATCGGCACCCGAGAACCCGGGCGTACCGCGCGCGATCACGGACGGCTTCACGTTCGGATCGACCGGCACCTTGCGCATGTGCACCTTCAAGATCTGCTCGCGGCCGCGAACGTCGGGCAGCGGCACGACGACCTGGCGGTCGAAGCGGCCGGGGCGCAGCAACGCGGGGTCGAGCACGTCCGGCCGGTTCGTGGCCGCGATGACGATGACCCCTTCGTTGCCTTCGAAGCCGTCCATCTCGACGAGCAGCTGGTTCAACGTCTGCTCGCGCTCGTCGTGACCGCCGCCGAGGCCCGCGCCGCGATGACGGCCGACCGCGTCGATCTCGTCGATGAAGATGATGCAGGGTGCATGCTTCTTCGCCTGCTCGAACATGTCGCGCACGCGCGAGGCGCCGACGCCGACGAACATCTCGACGAAGTCGGAGCCCGAGATCGTGAAGAACGGCACCTTCGCCTCACCGGCAATCGCGCGAGCGAGGAGCGTCTTGCCGGTGCCTGGAGGGCCGACCATCAGCACGCCCTTCGGGATCTTGCCGCCGAGCCGCTGGAACTTCGCCGGGTCCTTCAGGAAGTCGACGATCTCGACGACCTCTTCCTTGGCCTCCTCGACGCCCGCGACATCGGCGAACGTGACGTGGACCTGGTCCTCGCCGAGGAGCCTTGCGCGGCTCTTGCCGAACGACATGGCACCGCGGCCGCCGCCCGCGCCCTGCATCTGGCGCATGAAGTACACCCACACGCCGATCAGCAGCAGAATCGGGAACGACGAGATGAAGAGCTGCAGCAGGAACGACTGCTGCTCCGGCGGCATCGCCTGAATGACGACGCCGTGCTCCTGGAGCAGGCCGATCAGCGGCGTGTTGTCGGTTTCGGGGTTGTACGTGAGGAACGCCTCACCGTTCCGGCGACCGCGGATCGCCTCGCCCTCGAACGTGACCTCCTCGACGGAGCCGTCCTCGACGTAGGAGAGGAATGTGGAGTACGGGATCGTGGCGACGCGCTGGTGGTTCGGCCCGAAGCTCTGAAACACCGACAGCAACACGACCGCGATGACGATCCACAGGATGATGTTCTTGGCCAGGTCGTTCAAGACGTTACCTCATGATGGGGAACCGAGTTCCCACGCCGAGTCCACATTAGACCGTACTACATCCCATAGTTTCTGGCCAGCACGTAGATCTCACGACTCTCCGGGCGCGAAGCCTTCGGCTTGACGAGCCGAACGGTCTGAAACTCGGTGCGCAAACGGTCCACGAGCTCCCGAAATCCCTCGCCCTGGAACAGCTTGACGAGAAAGGCGCCGCCCGGGGCGAGCACTTCGGCCGCGAACGACAACGCTTCCTCGGCCAGGCCGATGCTGCGCGGTTGATCGACGGCTCGGTTTCCACTGATGTTGGGGGACATGTCGCACATTACAAGATCCGCCCGCTCCCCGCCCATGGCGGCCCTGAGCGCCTCGAGCGTCTCCGGCGCGGTGAAGTCGCCGCAAAGAAACTCGACGCCGGGCACGGGATCCATCGGCAGCACGTCCACGGCCCAGATGCGGCCGCGCGGACCGACGATCTTCGCGGCGAATTGGCTCCAGCCGCCGGGGCTCGACCCGAGGTCGACGCACCGCATCCCGGGTTTCAGGATTCGCTCCTTCGCCTGAATCTCCTCGAGCTTGAAAACGGCGCGCGAGCGCCAGCCCTCCCGAGCGGCGCGCCCGACGTACGGATCGCGCTCCTGGCGGCGCAGCCAGCGGCTACTGGACCCCGTGCGGCGAGTCATCGTATGCTGCGCGGACCATGCCGGAGAGGGCGGCGCCGAGAACAATAAGGCGGATGCATCTCACTGAAGAGCAGTCCAACTATCTGCGCATCCTCGGTCATACTCTGACACCGGTCATCGACGTCGGCGCCGGCGGCGTCACCGAGTCCCTGCGAAAGGAGCTCGACAAAGCGCTGGCCGACCACGAGCTCGTGAAGGTCCGAGTTCGGTTCGGCGATCGGCAGCGCCGGTCCAAAGTGTTCCAGGAGCTCGCTCCGCTCGCCGACGCTTGCCTCGTGAAGGAAGCCGGCCACGTCGCCTTGCTTTATCGCCCCGGCAATCCGTCGTCCATCCGTCTGCCCGACTCCTGAAGTCCGCGGCACGCGTGCGCCTCACGCGGGCACCTCACGTCACCGCCTCATGCGTCACCGCAGCGGGACACGGCTTCGACCGTCTCTTTCAGAGGCACGCGGGAAGAGCGTCCCTGCCGCTCGTCTGCGGCCGTCCCTGGCCGCAGACGGCCTCTGAAAGAGACGGTCGAAGCCGTGTCCCCGACACCGCACCGGGGCCCGAAGGCCCTCATCCGTTGGCTGCGCGCTCCGTAGTTACCGCGTCGAGACCGATGGCGGCGCTTGCGCGCCATAGTCCGCGCGGTGGCGCCCAAATGATCGCCGACACAAATGCATCCTCGCTTTCATACTAAGCGACGCGCGGGTCTTTCCGGGATCGCGGTCAGCTCCGATCGGAAGCGAACGCAGCAAGCAACTCGGCGACGTTACCGAAGCCGCCCCTCACCTCACCGATCTGCCGTGCTCGGAGGGGACGCGTCTTCGATGAGGCCTTTCGGAGGCCGTCTGCGGCCAGGGAGGGCCGCAGACGAGCGGCAGGGATGCTCTTCCCGCGTGCCTCCGAAAGGCCTCATCGTAGACGCGTCCCGTGCGATGCGCGGCGTGAGTCGTTCGCCCACCAAGCCGAAAGGGATCAGACGTATTCGACGCGAGAGATCTCGTAGGTGCGCCGGCCGCCGGGCGTCACAACCTCGGCCGTCTCGCCCTCCTCCTTGCCGATCAGCGCCCGCGCGATCGGCGAGCTCACGGACAATAGGCCGTCCTTGATGTCGGACTCGTCCTCGCCGACGATCTGGTATTGCGTCGTCTCGCCGCTGTCGACGTCGACGAGATGCACCGTCGCCCCGAAAACGACGCGGCCCGCCGCGTCGAGCTGCGTGACGTCGATGATCTGCGCGTTCGCGAGCTTCGCTTCGATGTCCCGAATGCGCGCCTCGATCATCCCCTGCTGCTCCTTTGCAGCGTGATACTCGGCGTTCTCGCGAAGATCGCCGTGCGATCGCGCCTCCGCGATCGCATTGACTATTCGCGGGCGCTCCTCGGTCTTGAGCCGCCGCAGCTCCTCTCTGAGTTGCTCCGCCCCGCGCGCCGTAAGGGGTACCTTGCTCAAACCGTCGCCTCCTCGTGCAGGTCCTGCAGCCTGTTGACGATGACGTTATCGAGATGGTCTAGAGCGTCGCACGTTGCTTTCGCAGCCGCAAGCGTCGTGTAGTACGTGACCTTGTAGTGCACCGCCTCGCCCCGGATCGAATGCGACTCGCGAATCGCCTGCTTCCCCTCCGTGGTGTTCACGATCAGACTGATCTCGCGGTTCTTGATCATGTCGACGATGTGCGGGCGTCCTTCGCGCACCTTGTTCACCCGGCGACACGGGACGCCGCCTTCGGCGAGGGCCTTCGCGGTCCCACCCGTCGCAACGATCTCGAATCCGCGCTTGATCAATAGATGCCCGAGCTCGACGGCGGCGGGCTTGTCGCGGTCGCGCACGCTGAGGAAGGCGACGCCCGAGCGCGGCAAGTCGACGCCCGAAGCGATCTGCGCCTTCGCGTAGGCCTCGGCGAAGGTACGGCCCGTGCCCATGACCTCGCCGGTCGACTTCATCTCCGGGCCGAGGATCGGATCGGCGTCGGCGAACTTGATGAACGGAAACACCGACTCCTTCACCGCGAAATACGGCCGGCGCTTCGGCGGCACGACGCCCTGCTCCGCAAAGCTCATGCCGGCCATCGCTTTCGCCGCGATCTTCGCGAGAGGCATCCCGATCGCTTTCGAGACGAAAGGCACGGTGCGCGACGCGCGCGGATTGACCTCGAGCACGTAGATCACGCCGTTCTGGATCGCGAACTGCGTGTTCATGAGGCCGACGACCTCGAGGCGCTTCGCGAGCCGGGTGACTTGCTCCACGAGCTGCTGCTGCGTTTCCGCGCTCAGGCTGAACGGCGGCAGCGAGCAGCCGGAATCGCCGGAGTGGATACCCGCCTGCTCCACGTGCTCCATGATGCCGCCGATGATCACATCGCGGCCGTCCGAGATCGCGTCGACGTCGACCTCGACGGCGACGTCGAGGAAGCGGTCGAGCAGCACCGGGCTCTCGTTCGAGACGCTGACCGCCTGGGCCATGTAGTCCTTGAGCTCGTCCTCGCCGTAGACGATCTCCATCGCCCGTCCGCCGAGAACGTAGGACGGCCGCACGACGAGCGGATAGCCCACCTCCTTGGCCATCGCAACGGCCTCCTCCTCGGTGCGCGCGGTGCAGTTCGGCGGCTGCTTCAGCCCCAGGCTGTTCACCAGCTTCTGGAAGCGTTCGCGGTCCTCCGCGAGATCGATCGAGTCTGGGGACGTGCCGATGATCGGCACGTTCGCGGCCTCGAGCGCGCGCGCGAGCTTGAGCGGCGTTTGGCCGCCGTACTGCACGATCACGCCCTCCGGCTTCTCCTTGTCGACGATCTCGAGCACGTCCTCGAGCGTGAGGGGCTCGAAATACAGGCGATCCGACGTGTCATAGTCGGTGGAGACCGTTTCCGGGTTGCAGTTGACCATGATGGTCTCGTACCCGATCTCCTTCAGCGCGAAGGCGGCGTGCACGCAGCAGTAATCGAACTCGATGCCCTGTCCGATGCGGTTCGGCCCGCCGCCGAGGATGATGATCTTCTTCGCGTCCGTGGGGTCCGCCTCGCAGTAGTCCTCGTAAGTGGAGTACATGTAGGCGGTGTCGGTCGCGAACTCGGCCGCGCAGCTGTCCACTCGCTTGAATACCGGACGGACACCGTGCTTGTAGCGTGCCTTGCGGACAACGGCTTCCTGGATGCCGAGGAGCGCGGCGATCCGACTGTCGCTGAAGCCCTTCCGCTTCAGCCGGCGAAGCATGTCGGGCAGAAGCGCGTCGAGGCCCGCCTCCTCCACCTCCCGCTCGGCGGCGACCAGGTCCTCGATCTGCGCGAGGAACCACGGATCGATCTTCGTGAGCTCGTGGATCTCCTCGAACGGCATGCCGAGGCGAAAGGCATCCGCGACGTACCAGATCCTCTTGCTGCCCGGCATGCTGAGCTCGCGCTTGAGCTCGGCCCAGTCCTCGTCAGTCTCGACGTTGCCGGCCAGAGGCGTGAGCCCGTCGGCGCCCGTCTCGAGCCCGCGCAGCGCCTTCTGCAGCGACTCCTGGAACGTGCGGCCGATCGCCATGACCTCGCCGACGGACTTCATCTGCGTGGTCAGCCGGTCGTTGGCCTGAGGGAACTTCTCGAAGGTGAAGCGCGGAACCTTCGTCACGACGTAGTCTATCGTCGGCTCGAACGAGGCCGGCGTGGCGCCGCCGGTGATCTCGTTGCGGAGCTCGTCGAGGGTGTAGCCGACGGCGAGCTTCGCGGCCACCTTCGCGATCGGAAACCCCGTGGCCTTCGACGCGAGCGCCGACGAGCGCGACACGCGCGGGTTCATCTCGATCACGATGATCCGCCCGTCCTCGGGGTTCACGGCGAACTGCACGTTCGAGCCGCCGGTGTCGACGCCGACCTTGCGCAGCACCGCGATCGACGCGTCGCGCATGCGCTGATATTCCTTGTCGGTCAGCGTCTGCGCCGGCGCCACCGTGATCGAATCGCCGGTATGAATCCCCATCGGATCGAGATTCTCGATGGAGCAGATGATGATGCAGTTGTCGTTGCGGTCGCGGACGACCTCCATCTCGAATTCTTTCCACCCGAGGACCGATTCCTCGAGCAGCACCTCGTTGGTCGGCGACTGGTCGAGCCCGCGGCTGACGATGTCCTCGAACTCCTCGCGGTTATAGGCGATGCCGCCGCCCGTGCCGCCGAGCGTGAACGACGGACGCACGATCACCGGGAAGCCAATCTCCTTCTGCACCTCCCACGCCTCTTCCATCGAGTGCGCGATCCCCGCGCGAGCCACCTCGAGGCCGATCTCCTGCATCGCGTTGCGGAAGAGCTCGCGGTCCTCGGCCATGTCGATGGCCTTGCGGGACGCGGCAATGAGCTCGACGCCGTACCGCGCGAGCACGCCCTCGCGGTCGAGGTCGAGGGCGCAGTTCAGCGCCGTCTGACCGCCCATCGTCGGGAGCAGCGCGGACGGGCGTTCCTTCTCGATCACGCTCGCGATCGCCCGCCAGTTGATCGGCTCGATGTAGATCGCGTCCGCGCTCGCCGGATCGGTCATGATCGTCGCGGGATTCGAGTTCACGAGAACGACGCGGTAGCCCTCCTCCCGCAGGGCCTTGCACGCCTGCGTGCCCGAATAATCGAACTCGCACGCCTGCCCGATCACGATCGGGCCGGCGCCGATGATCAGGATGCTCTCGAGGTCGTCGCGGCGAGGCATAGCGTCATTCCAATCCGTCGGAAAAAGCGGCCGGTGGCATCGGAAGAAAGGTGTCAGTTGCGAATCTTGCGGAAAAAGGTGTCGGACACCTTTTCGAGCTCATCGAGCCGCGGCGGCGACAGCCTGCCGGCGATAGTCCTTCATCATCGCGATGAAGCGCTGGAACAGCGGCCGCAGATCGTGCGGGCCGGGGCTCGCTTCCGGATGGCCCTGAAACGAGAACGCCGGCGCGTCGGTCAGCTCGATGCCCTGGAGCGTGCCGTCGAAGAGCGAGCGGTGCGTCGGGCGCGCGTTCGGCGGCAGCGTCGCCTCGTCGACCGCGAAGCCGTGGTTCTGGCTCGTGATCAGCACCCGGCCGGAGTCGATTTCGAGCACGGGGTGGTTCGCGCCGTGATGCCCGAACTTCATCTTCACGGTCTTCGCGCCCGCCGCAAGACCGAGCAGCTGGTGGCCGAGACAGATGCCGAACTGAGGCACGCCGATGCTCGCGAGGGTACGAATCGCCTCGATCGCGTACCCGCAGGGCTCAGGGTCGCCCGGGCCGTTCGACAGGAACACGCCGTCCGGATTCAGCGCCATGATCTCGTCAGCGCCCGTGGTGGCCGGCACGACCGTGATCCGGGCGTCGAGGTCGGCGATCAGCCGCAAGATGTTGCGCTTCACCCCGAAATCGACGGCCACGACGTGAAAGCTCGCGATCCGTTTCGAGTACACGGCCGGCCGCTGCGGCCAGATGCTGCCCTGATTCCACTGGTACGGCTTCTTGGTCGTGACCAGCCGCGCCAGATCCTTGCCTTTGATGCCGGGGAATTTCCGCGCGGCCCGCACCGCCTCCTCGGCGCTCGCATCGGCGCCCGTCACGATACAGCCCGCCTGTGCGCCTTTGTCGCGGATGATGCGCGTCAGCTGGCGAGTATCGATGCCGGCGATCGCGACCGTGTCGCCGCGGACGAGAAAGTCCTGCAGCTTCGTCTCCGCCCGCCAGCTGCTCGCGAGCCGGGAGAGGTCGCGGACGACGAGCCCCGCGGCAAAAATGCGCTGTGACTCGAAATCGTCGGAGTTCGTGCCGACGTTGCCGATGTGAGGATAGGTCAGGGTGACGATCTGCCGGAAATAGGACGGATCGGTCAGGATCTCCTGATACCCGGTCATCGCGGTGTTGAACACCACCTCGCCGAGGGTGCGGCCGGGTGCGCCGACGGAGATGCCGCGGAACACCGTTCCGTCTTCGAGCGCTAGTATCGCCGGCTCTGCCACGCTGAGCTCCTGAACCAAGGGTTGCGCCTGCACACGATCGCGGGCTTGCCGCGAGGCGCACGGCAATCCCGGAGAGCTTTTCGCTAGTGGGGGCTCAGGCCGCTATTCTAGCGGCTCCGATGCCGGACTTGAATTGCGGGAACCTCCGACCGCCGCCGCGCGCGCCCGCTACATAGAGCCGGCCGGCCGCTCGAAGTTCACGCCGCCGCATTGGTGGCAGCAGGAACTCGGACCGCTCGTGCCTCAAGCGCGTTGCGACGCGAGCACGTCCGCCATCGAATAGTAGCCGGGGGCGCGCCCGGCCACCCACCGGGCAGCGCGCAGGGCGCCGCGGGCGAATGCGCGACGGTCTCTGGCGCGATGCACGAATTCCACCTGCTCGTCGCCGGCAATGAAAAGCACCGAGTGATCGCCGACGATGTTGCCGCCGCGAATCACCGAGAAGCCGATCGTGCTCGGGACGCGCGGTCCCGTCCGCCCCTGGCGGGTGTAGACGGCAAGGTCCTTGAGCGGCCGTCCCTTCGCCTCGGCGACGCGCTCGCCGAGCGCGAGCGCCGTACCCGACGGCGCATCCACCTTGTGACGGTGGTGGGCCTCGACGATCTCGACGTCGTACTCGTCGCCGAGCGCGCGGGCGGCGCGGGCGACGAGCTCCATGAAGAGGTTCACGCCGACGCTCATGTTGCGGCCGTAGACGATCGGGATCTGATGCGCCGCCCGCTCCATCGCATCGAAATGCCGCTTCTCGAGCCCCGTGGTGCCGACGACGAGCGCCGTGCCCGTCTCGACGCAAGCCTTGACGTTCGCCTCGAGCGCGGTGGGCAGCGTGAAATCGACGGCCACTTGAGCACCGTGCAGCGCCTGCTGGCGGTCGTCCGTCAGCGGCACGCCGAAGGGCGCGAGCCCCGCGGCCTCGCCCGCGTCGCGTCCGATCGTCGGATCGCCGGACTGCGTCACCGCGCCGGTCAGCCGGAAGTCGTCCGCCTCCGCAACACAGCCGAGAATCGCCCGGCCCATGCGGCCGGAGGCGCCAAGCACCGCGAGCTTCAGCAACGGCTACGCCCCCATCCGCTCGAAAAAGCTTTTCACGCCGTCGAACCACGATCGCGCGCGCGGGCTGTGACGCTCGCCGCCGCCGGATACCGCCTCGTCGAACGCCCTCAGCAGCTCTTTCTGCTCGGCCGTGAGATTCACCGGCGTCTCGACTTGCACGCGGCACAGGAGGTCCCCGAAGCCCGGCTCCCGAACCGAGCGCACCCCCTTGCCCCTCAGCCGGAACACTTTTCCGGACTGGGTCTCCGGGGGCACCTTCAGCACGACATGGCCGTCGAGGGTCGGAACCTCCACGGTGCCGCCGAGGGCGGCCGTGGCGAAGCTGATCGGCACCTCGCAGCTCAAGTCGCGGCCGTCGCGACGGAAGATCGGGTGCGGCTGCACGACGATGTCGACGTAGAGATCTCCGGGCGGGCCGCCGTTGCGCCCCGGCTCCCCTTCGCGCGCCAGCCGGATGCGGTCGCCGTCGTCGACACCCGGCGGCACTTTGACGGCGATCGTCCTGAGTTTGCGTACCGTCCCGGCGCCGCCGCACTCGCGGCACGGCGTCTCGATCCGCGAGCCCGCGCCACGGCACGCGGGGCACGTTTGCTGGATCGAGAAGAAGCCCTGCTGCACACGAACCTGGCCGAGGCCGCCGCAAGTCGCGCAGGTCACGCGCTCGGTGCCCGGCGCCGCGCCGCTGCCGTCGCAGGTTTCGCACGTCACGCGGCTCGGTATATCGATCTCGACCGTGTCGCCGGTGACGGCCTGCTCGAGCGTCAGCTCGAGCTCGTAGCGAAGATCCGCCCCGCGGTACATCTGGGCTCGGCTTCGCGACCCGGCGCCGAAGATGTCGCCGAACACATCGCCGAAGATGTCACTGAACACATCCGAGCCGCCGAATCCGTTAGCACCCATGCCGCCCCCCGATTGGACGCCCGCATGCCCGAACCGGTCGTACGCGGCGCGCTTCGATGGGTCGGCCAGCACCTCGTAGGCTTCTTTCGCCTCCTTGAAGCGCGTCTCGGCCTCCGGATCGTTCGGATTGCGGTCCGGATGGTATTTCATGGCCAGGCGCCGGTAGGCCTTCTTGAGGTCCTCCGCCGCAGCATTGCGCTGCACGCCCAGAATCTCGTAGTAATCGCGCTTGGCCATTACCCCCTCAGTCCCCATGACGGCGCGGGCCCCGCACCGAGGCCCGCGCCCCCGTTACCAGGCCGCGATTGTCGCCGAAAAGCCCCCACACGAAAAAACGGCTCGGGCCGCATTTCGGAAAAAGGGCGCTCGCGCCCTTTTTCCCGAGGCGATGCCGGCAGGAAGGAGCCGCGGCCCGTCGTTCGCCCCTCCCGCCGGCGCGGGCTCACGCCCGCTTCTGCTCGTCGTCGTCCTTGACCTCCTCGAACTCGGCGTCGACGACGTTGTCCTCGCCCGGCCGGCCCTCGGCCGCACCGCCCGCAGGCTGCTCGCCGTACACCTTCTGCGCGAGCCCGGCAGACGCCTCGCTGAGCGCGCGAATCTTCGCCTCGATGCCGCTCTTGCTGTCGCCCTTCAACGCCTCCTTCAGCTCCGACAACGCGCTCTCGACGCGGGCTCGCTCCTCTGCCGGTACTTTGTCGCCGAGATCCGCAAGGGATTTCTCCGTGGCGTGAACCAGCGCATCGCCCTGGTTGCGGACGTTCACGAGCTCGCGGAACTTCTCGTCCTCGGCGGCGTGCGCCTCGGCGTCCTGAACCATCCGCTGGATCTCCTCCTCGGTGAGCCCCGAAGACGCCTTGATGACGATCTTCTGCTCCTTGCCCGTGGCCTTGTCCTTCGCGGACACGTTCAAGATGCCGTTCGCGTCGATGTCGAACGTCACCTCGATCTGCGGCACGCCGCGTGGCGCCGGCGGGATGTCGGAGAGGTCGAAGCGGCCGAGCGACTTGTTGTCGCGCGCCCGTCCGCGCTCGCCCTGAAGCACGTGGATCGTCACGGCCGTCTGATTGTCCTCGGCCGTGGAGAACACCTGCGTCGCCTTCGTCGGAATCGTGGTGTTCTTCTCGATCAGCTTCGTCATCACGCCGCCGAGCGTCTCGATGCCGAGCGACAGCGGCGTGACGTCGAGCAGCAGCACGTCCTTGACCTCGCCCGCGAGCACGCCGGCCTGAATGGCGGCGCCGATCGCGACCGCCTCGTCGGGGTTCACGTCCTTGCGCGGCTCCTTGCCGAACAGCTCCTGGACCTGCTGCTGCACCTTCGGCATGCGCGTCTGGCCGCCGACGAGGATCACGTCGTGGATGTCGTTCACCGTGAGCCCCGCGTCCTGCAACGCGGTCTTGCACGGCGCAATCGTGCGCTCGATCAGATCCTCGACGAGCGACTCGAACTTCGCCCGCGTGAGGCTGATGTTCAGGTGCTTCGGACCGCTCGCATCCGCCGTGATGTACGGCAGGTTGATGTCGGTCTGCTGACGCGACGAAAGCTCGATCTTCGCCTTCTCTGCCGCCTCCTTCAGGCGCTGCATCGCGAGCGGATCCTTCGTGACGTCGATGCCGCTCTCCTTCTCGAACTCCTTCGTCAGGTAGCCGATGATGCGATTGTCGAAGTCCTCACCGCCGAGGAACGTATCGCCGTTCGTCGCGAGCACCTCGAACTGATGCTCGCCGTCGACTTCGGCGATCTCGATGATCGAGATGTCGAACGTGCCGCCGCCCAAGTCGTAGACGGCCACCTTGCGGTCGCCGCGCTTCTTGTCGAGACCGTAAGCGAGCGCCGCGGCCGTCGGCTCGTTGATGATGCGCTTGACGTCGAGCCCCGCGATGCGCCCCGCATCCTTCGTCGCCTGCCGCTGGGAGTCGTTGAAGTACGCCGGCACCGTGATCACGGCCTCGGTGACTTTCTCGCCGAGATAGTCCTCGGCGGTCTGCTTCATCTTCGCGAGCACTCGCGCCGAAATCTCGGGCGGCGCCATCTTCTTGCCGGCCACCTCGACCCAAGCGTCGCCGTTGTCCGCCCGGACGATCTTGTACGGCACCATGTTCGCGTCCTTCTCGACGACGTGGTCGTCGTAGCGGCGCCCGATCAGACGCTTGATCGCGAACAACGTGTTGCTCGGATTCGTGACCGCTTGACGCTTGGCCGTTTGCCCGACCAGAACCTCGCCGTCCTTGGTGAACGCGACGATCGAAGGCGTCGTGCGGTCGCCCTCACTGTTCTCGATGACCTTCGGCTTGCCGCCCTCCATGACGGCAACGCACGAATTCGTCGTGCCCAAATCTATGCCGATGACTCGTCCCATAACTGCCACACCTCAGCTCGCCCAGAATGAAAATTCGTGCGTCGCGTCAGACCTTTCCGACTCGATCTTAATTGGGGGACCCGCCCTCCAATTCAACCCCGGCCCGTCACCCCTGCCCTTGCGGCGGCGGGGCCGCCACGACGACGCGCGCCGGCCGCAGCAGCCGGTCGTGCAGCTCGTAGCCCTTCTGGATCACGGCGACGACGGTATCCGGAGCCGCATCGGCCGTGGGCTGCAACGTCATCGCCTCGTGCTTCGTCGGGTCGAAGGCCTCGCCGGCGGGGTTGATCTCCCGGATTCCGACGCTCTCGAACGCCTGGTCCAGGAGGCGGAGCGTGGCGCGCTCACCCTCGAGCAGCGTCGCGACGTCGACATTGTCGGCTGCCGCGAGCGCCGCCTCGAGGCTGTCCCGTACCGGAAGCATCGCCTGGCCGAGGCGCTCCGCCGCGTACTTCCGGGCCGTCTCGAGCTCGCGCGCGGTGCGCTTGCGGAAGTTATCGAGCTCGGCTACCGCCCGCAGATACTTGTTCCAGTTCTCCTCGGCCTCCCGGCGCAGGGCTTCGAGCTCCTCCTCGTGGGCCGTCGGCTCGCTTGCCGGCGCCGGGCCTGCCTCGAGCTCCGGGCCGGCCTCGTGTTCCCGGCCGGCCGCGTCCGCCTCCCCGCCGGGGTCCGCGGCCTCGCGCCCGCCTGATGAATTCCGCTCCATGGCCTCTCCAGTCATGACGAAAGTTCCTCCCGCGACGCCCGCCGGGCGCCCGTTCCAGTAATGATTTGAGGGGCTAATGGGGGCTAGTTATTGGACTTCAAGGCGCGCCCGAGCAGCTTGGAGGTGATGTCGACGATCGGAATCACCCGCTCGTACGCCATGCGCGTGGGACCGATGACGCCGAGCACGCCCACCGTATCGTCCTCGGTGGTATAGGGCGCCGCCACGATGCTGCACGACTCGAGAACCTGGTACCCCGACTCCTGGCCGATGAAGATCTGCACCCCCTCGGCATTCAAGCTCTGATCGAGCAGGCGGAGCATGTCGTGCTGGCGGCTGAACGCGTTGAACAGCCCCTTCAGCTTCTCCATGTCGCCGAGCTCGGCGACCATCAGATTCGTCTCGCCGGACAGCACGTACTCCTGCCGCGGGGTCTCGTTCGGAAACGCTTGGGCGGCGAGCTCGATCGCCTCGATCATCAGCGCGTTCATGGACTCGCGGGTCTTCCTGAGCTCGTTGACGAGGTCGACCCGCACCTGATGCAGGTCGCGCCCGCCGAACTGCTCCGTGAGGTAGTTGCCCGCCTGACGCAGCTCGTCCTCCGTGAAGTCCCTGTGCACGTGCAGGATCTTGTTCTGCACCTCGCGCTCGTTCACGACGAGGATCGCGAGAACGCGCCGGTTCGACAGCGGCAGAAACTCGATCTGCCGCAGCGCGCTGTGGACGCGGCGCGGCACGGTGACGATGCCCGCGAGCTGCGTCAGCATGGACAGCAGCGACGAGACCGAGGTTGCGAGCGCCTGCGGGTCGCCGGCCGCCTCGCGCAGCGTCTCCCGGAAGCGGAGCAGCTCGTCTTCTTTCGGCGGCGTGAGCTTGATCAGCGTATCGACGAAGAGGCGGTAGCCCTTGATCGTGGGCACGCGACCTGCCGAGGTGTGAGGCGAGGAGACGAAGCCCATCTCCTCGAGGTCGGCCATGATGTTGCGGATCGTGGCCGGGCTCAGATCGAGCCCGGACTCACGCGACAACGTCCGCGAACCGACGGGCTGCCCTTCGCGGATGTATTTGTCCACGAGCACGCGCAACAGGTGCTGCGCCCGCTCGTCCGGAAAGTCTCCTTTGATCGCTGCCATATCAGTCCGGGCTCGGCTCCCCATCCCGGCGAATGGCACGCTAGCAACGGGCTCGCGCGACTGTCAAGAATCGTGCCCGTTTCGGGTGCGGCCCCTCACACGGCCGCGCGCCCGCTCACAGTGCCCCGGGCTTTCTCGCTACAATCCGGGCCGGGGGGCGCGTCCGAGCCGCATGAAATACAAGTTCGAGAACGTCGGGTTCTGGGGCCGGCTGTCCGAGAGCAAGGTGGCCGAGACGGCGCTCAAGGTCATCGCCCGTCTGAAGACGCGCAACGCCCGGATCGCCGCTCCGCCGTCCGCGGCCGGCATCGCCGCGCAGGCAGGCGGTCTGGAGATCGTCGACGAAGCCGATCTCGCGTCGAAGGTCGACGTGATCGTCGCCATCGGGGGCGACGGCACGATGCTCCACGCCGCGCGCCGCGTCGCGGGCCTCGGCGTGCCGCTCCTCGGGATCAACCTCGGCCGGCTGGGCTTCCTCACCGACATCCTGCCCGAGCACGCGGTCGACACCATCGACGCGATCCTCTCCGGCGACTACCTGGCCGAGGAGCGCCGAATGCTCGAGGCGCATCTGCTCCGCAATGGCGAAGCCCGTCCGCCGATGGCCGCGCTGAACGACGTCGTGCTGCAAAAAGGCGCGACCGGCCGGATTCTCGACTTCGTCACGTGGGTCGACGGGAGCTACGTTAACACCCACGGCGGCGACGGGCTGATCGTCGCCACGCCCACTGGCTCCACCGCCTATGCGCTGTCCTGCGGGGGGCCGATCATTCAGCCCGATCTGAACGCGATCGTGATGGTGCCGATCTGTCCGCACACGCTGAGCGACCGCCCTCTGGTGCTGAACCCGAAAAGCGTGATCGACGTCCGGCTGCATTCGGGTTCGGCCCCCGCCGCACAGATCTCGTGCGACGGCGACGACTACGGCTCGATCGATCCGGAAGACACGCTTCGCATCCGCATGGCGCCCCAGACGATCACGCTGCTGCACCCGCGCGACTACAACTACTACGAGCTGCTGCGCTCGAAACTGAACTGGGGCAGCGCCACGCGCTTCGGCCGCTCGGGCCCGCGCTCCTGAGCCGTCGCCGAATCGATCCAACGACGATGAACGCCTCCGCTTCCGCGACGTGCCAGAGCCGCCCGCGATGCTGAGCCTGATCCGCGTGAAGAACTACGCCGTGATCGACGAGGTCGAGCTCGAGCTCGGCTCGGGCCTCAGCGTCGTCACCGGGGAAACCGGCGCCGGGAAATCGATCCTCGTCGATGCCCTCGGCCTCGCCCTCGGAGACCGGGCCGACGCGACGGCCGTACGCCACGGCGCCGAGCGGGCGGAGATCGGCGTCGTCTTCGAGTGCCCGCCCGGTCATGCCGCGCTCGCGCGGCTCGAGGAGCTCGGCCTCGACGACGAGAACCGCGTCGCGCTGCGGCGGATCGTCGGCCAGGAAGGACGCTCCCGGGCCTTCATCAACAACCAGCCGGTCACGCTGCAAGACCTGAAAAGCGTCGGCGGGCTCCTCGTCGACATTCATGGCCAGCACGCGCACCAGTCGCTGCTGCACGGCCCGAACCAGCGGGCGCTGCTCGACGCGCACGGCGGTCTCGGCGACCTCGTCGACCGCGTCGCTGCGGCGTTCCGAGCGTGGCGCGAGCTCGAGGAGCAGCTCGCCGCCCGCGAGAGCGGGGCCGCGCAGCGCAACGCCGAGCTCGAGCTGCTTCGGTTTCAGGCCGCCGAGCTCGAGGCGCTCGCGCTCGAAGACGGCGAGCCCGCGCGGCTGCTGGCCGAGCGCGGCCGCCTCGCCAACGTCGACAAGCTCGCGGCGGGGCTCGGTGCGGCCATCGATGCGCTCTATGAGTCGGAGGTGGCGAACGCCTACGCCCTGGTCGCCCGGGCCCGGCAGGAGCTCGAAAGGCTCGTCGACCACGACGACGCGCTCGGCGAGCCGGCCCGAGCGCTGGCCGGCGCCGAGATCGAGCTGCGCGAGGCCGCGCATGCGCTGATCCACTATCGCGACGTGCTGGAGCCGGATCCCGAGCGGCTCGAAGCCGTCGAAGCGCGGCTCGCGAAAATTCGGGCGCTGGCGCGCCGCCATGCCGTCCCCGAGGACGAGCTTGCGGGGCTGTTGCCGCAGCTTCGCGCGCGCATCGAGGCGCTCGACGCGGGCGGGCAATCGGCCGAAGCGCTTCGAGCCGCGGCGCAGCGCGCGGCGACAACGTACTTCGAGGCCGCGGAGGCGCTGACGGCCGCGCGCACCCGCTGTGCGGCGGAGCTCGGCGCTGCGGTCACGGCGCAGCTCCCGGAGCTCGGCCTGCCGCACGGCGAGTTCGCCGTGCGCGTGGAAGCGAAGCCGAAGGATCGCGCCGACGCCACCGGGCTCGACCGCATCGAGTTCCAGGTGCGGCTCAATCCCGGGCAGCCCTTCGGTCCGCTTGCGAAGATGGCGTCCGGCGGCGAGCTTTCCCGCGTCGGCCTCGCGCTCGAGGTGGCGGCGGCCGGCGCTTCTCCCGTCCCGACCTTCGTGTTCGACGAGGTCGACGCGGGCATCGGCGGCGGCGTCGCGGAGATCGTCGGGCGCAAGCTGGCCCGCATCGCGGAGAGCCGGCAGGTCCTTTGCGTCACCCACCTCCCGCAAGTGGCGAGCCAGGGGCGCGAGCACTACCGAGTCGCGAAGGTGACCGACGGCCACGCGACGCGCACGATCGTGCATCGACTCCGCGCGCAGGAGCGTGTCGAGGAGCTCTCGCGAATGCTCGGCGGGCTCGAGATCACTGATCTCACCCGGGCCCATGCGGAAGAGATGATCGATCGTGCGAGACGATGCCGGACGTGAGCGGCGCGGCCTTGCCGCCGATGCCGGACGTGAGCGGCGCGGCCTTGCCGCCGATGCCGGCCGTCGAAGCGCCGGCAACAGACGCGGAGCCGCGCTCGGGCCGGTCAGGCCCTCTCGGTCAGCTGCGGTGCGCGCCCTTCGGCCGCACGTACAGCACGAGGCTGTGATCCTCGATCTCGTAGCCGTGGCGCGACGCCACCTCGCGCTGGATCCGCTCGATGCGCTCGTCGTAGAACTCGATGACCTTTCCGGTGTCGAGACACACCATATGGTCGTGATGCGTGCGGTCGGCGAGCTCGAAGACGGCCGTGCCCCCCTCGAAGTTGTGCCTCGTCACGAGGCCGGCACGCTCGAACTGGGTCAGGACACGGTACACGGTCGCGAGGCCGAGCTCCTCGCCGGCATCGAGCAGCGCACGATAGATCGATTCGGCCGTGAGATGGCGTTCGGCGCTGGTCTCCAAGATCTCCAGGACCTTGAGCCGTGGCGAAGTGACCTTCAGCCCAGCCTTGCGTAGATCCTGCCCTTCCACTGTACTACTCACCTATTTCAAATGGGTTATGATCCGCGGCTGCTCATTATGGCTCAGGCCGGCTTTCCTCTCTACCGCAGCGAGATGCCAGTAATCAGTCGATTTATCGCGAAAATTCCCTTGCCTTCGCGCGCCTCCGGCGTCTCGCGTACTGCCGCTGCGTGCGTCGCGAGCCTTGCGGTCGCGCTTTCAGGCTGCGTGTATCGGATCAACATTCAGCAGGGCAACGTCGTCGAGCAGGAGGCGTTGGAACAGGTCGAGGTCGGCATGACGCGCAGCCAGGTGCAGTTCTTGCTCGGTACTCCTCTGATCTCCGATCCCTTTCACAGCAATCGGTGGGACTACACCTACTACTTCAAGGCGGGGCGCCGGGCCGACGTCGAGCGGCGTTGGGTCAGCGTGTATTTCGAGGACGACCGTGTCGCCCGGATCGAGCGGCGGATCGCGCCGGGCTCGGCCGATTCGGAGACCGACATCGCCGCCCGGGACGGCAACGGCGGCCTTTAGCTTCGCCTCGTCCTGCCCGCGGGCCCCATGACCTGCCCTCGAGACGAGAGCTCGCGGCGCAGCGCGCGCGGGTCCCGCCGCAGCGGCCGGCAGATCTCGACCCGGTCGCCGCCGCGCAGAGGCCGGTCGAGATCGACGGGCTCGCCGAATACGCCGAGGACGAGCGGACGGTCGCGGATCTCGGGAAACTCCTCGAGCAAGCCCGAGCGCCGCACCGCCTCCACGGCCGTCAGCCCGGGCGACCTCGGGAGCGTCACGATCCGCTGGACCGCCGGGGTCGCGTAGACCACCTCGACGCAGTCCGCTTCCGGCTCACTTGGCATAGAGCGCTTCCGCCCTGTGGATGAACGCCGCGACCTGAGCACGCACGAGCTCCTCGAACACGACGGCGAACACCATCGAGAACGGTGAAGGCACCACCTCGAAGTTCAGGGTCACCGACACCTCGCTTTCGCCTTCGCCGACGTCCTTGAACTCCCAAAGGCCGTCGAGGTGCCGAAACGGTCCTCGAACGAGCTCGATGTCGACGCGGTGCGGACGCTCGAACGTGTTCAGTGTCGTGAAGCTCTTGTGGATGCCGCTCACGCCGATGTCGAGCCTCGCCTTCATGTACCCGTCACCACGCTCCTCGATCTGCGCGCTGCGGCACCAGTGCAGAAACCGCGGGTACGATTCGACGTCGTTGACGAGGTCGAACATCTCCGTAGCGGTGTACGGCACCCGCTCTCTCCGGTGGATGGTCGGCATCTCCTAGAATAGTCCGATTGCGCTCAGCGGCACGAGGGATGTTTTTTGTTTTGCATTCTAGGATCATTGCGTTGCGATGGCCAGGAAGCAGGGAAAGCCGAGCTCGGAGCGTTCGATCGCGCAGAATCGCAAGGCGCGCTTCGACTATTTCATCGAGGAGGATTTCGAGGCCGGACTCGAGCTCCAAGGCTGGGAGGTGAAAAGCCTTCGCGCAGGCAAGGCGCAGCTCACGGAAAGCTACGTCGTGCTGCGGGAGAACCAGGCATGGCTCCTCGGCGCGCACATCACGCCCCTGCTCTCCGCTTCGACGCACGTGGACCCCGACCCCACCCGCACGCGTCGCCTGCTCCTGCACCGGAACGAGATCGACCGTCTCACCGGGCTCGTCGAGCGGCGCGGCTACACTCTCGTCCCGCTCGAGCTTTACTGGAACAAGGGTCGGGCGAAGCTCGCAGTCGGGCTCGCACGCGGCAAGAAGCAGCACGACAAGCGCGCGGCGGAGAAGGAGCGGGACTGGCAGATCGAGAAGGCGCGGGCGCTCCGAGCGCGGTGACGGCCGTGGGAACCGGCCGTTCGTAGCGCGGTCTATCGTCCCGGCCGGAGAATGCCGGAGTCGGGGTGCACGAGCTTGAATTCCCCGGTTCCGGCCATACACTGGCGGTCTGTCTTGGGGGCGACCTGGCTTCGACGCGGGTTGCGAAACCTGAGGTGCATGCCGAGGTGCAGATACCTCGTAAAACCGTCTGCAAACCAAATAGTTGCCAACGACGACAACTACGCACTCGCCGCTTAAAACCCGGTAGGGTGCCGTCTGACTGGAGCCGTGCTTGTGCGTCCAGCGCCCTTCGGGGCATTCAGGCGTCGTATCTCACAAGCTCGCGACGAGGCGCGTCCGCTGCCGAGTCGTTAAACACCTGAAGCGGACTCGCTGCCGAGCGCGCCCCGTCCGCCGGGTTGCTCGCAGCTAAAACCAAAGGCGGGCTAAGCATGTAGAGCCGAGGGCGGAGAGCTTGCGGACGCGGGTTCGATTCCCGCCGCCTCCACCAATTTTTTTTATATTCAATCTGTTATAAGGCTTTCAGCCTCCTCCCGCAAAACGACGGGCCGGGTGTTTCGTCTGGACCAAGGTCCAATGGCCGGCCCGAGGGCGCTCGCTAGACTGCTCCAAATGGTCTGTCCGAATTCGTCGTGGGCAGACGAGCCATCGAATGGACGCGCTGTTCGAGCATGCGCCGCCGATCCGCATCCAGCAGCGTTTCGGGCTCGTCAAGCCGGATAATCTGAATATCAAACGTCGTGTGCTGCTGTTCGTCCTGGTTGTCTGGGGCCCCCTGGTGCTGCTGGCGCTCCTGCAAAGCGTCGTGCTGGGCACCGACGACTTGATGTCGCTGCTCGGTCATGTCCGGACGCATGCCGCCTACCTGGTGACCGGTCCTCTCCTGATATTCGCCGAGTCCGTATGTGCACCGCGGCTGAGCGCCGTGGTCCGCCATTGCGCCGGCAGCGACATCATCGCCGAAAGCGGCCGCGGGCGTTTCGACGATGCAATCAGGTCGACCCGCAGGCTGCTCGAATCTCCGGGGGCAGAGATCGGCGCCATCACGCTGGCGTACGTGACCGTGCTGATGGCGCTCCTATCGACTCCGCCGGAGCAGCTGCCGGATTGGGGTACGGTCGACGGAGGCGCGTCCACCTATTCCCCAGTCGGATGGTGGAACATCGCGGTCAGCCTCCCGTTGCTGTTGATCCTGATCATTGGCTGGATCTGGAGGGTTGCGCTGTGGACGCGACTTCTATGGCTGATCTCGCGACTCGATCTTGTGCTGGTCGCGTCCCATCCTGATCGCTGCGCGGGCCTCAGCTTCCTCGGCCGCTCTGTGGGCGCGTTCTGGATCGTGGCTTTGGCGTTTGGGGTGATGGTCGCAGGTGAGTCCGTGCAGGTCGAGCTCGAAACCGGAGAGCTCGCGAGGGTCCTCGTCTACGTAGATGTCGTGCTAGTCCTGATGATCGTCGCGATGTTCGCGGCGCCCATGTTGGTTTTCACGCCAATGCTGACGCGCACGTGGCGACGCGGCACGTTCGAATACGGAGCTCTCGCGCAGCGGCTCGGGCAGAGTTTCGAACGCAAATGGCTCGATTCCGACGCCGCTCTCGATGAGGGAGCGCTCTGTCAGCCGGACTTCTCCGCCACTGCCGATCTCTACGCCGTCGTATCGAACGTTCACGCGATCCACCTGGTTCCGATCGGCCTGAAAGATCTTTCCGCACTCGTGTTGGCCACGTCGCTTCCCTTCGTCCCCGTCTTGTTGCTGGCGGCCCCCGTCACCGTAATCTGGATGCATATCAAGGGCCTGTTACTGTGACATGAACCGCCATTGGCGTTGCGCGGCCCCCCTCCGGGCGTTCGGCGAGCGCAGGGAACGAGCTAGTCGGCGCGTCCCGCAGCCCCCCGCTCGGTGATAAACCCGGTCCGGCCGCGAGCGCGCGGCCGGGGCCGCATGTCCCGGCTATCCTTTCGCTTGCGTATGGGCTTCGACCAGCCAGAGGTTCTTGTCGACGGTGCGACACACTTCGGTGAAGAGGTCGGCAGTCACCTCGTCGCCCATCTCCGCCGTCGCGTGGATCGCCGCCCGTACCGCCTTGCCGAAGGCGGCAAGCGCTGTCGAGAGCGCCTCGATGTGGGCGGCGCTCTCGGTGACATCGAGCGGATAGCGCGGCAGGGCCGAGCGCTCGGCCACGACGGCCGCCGTACCCTCCGCCAGACCACCGAGCGCCGTGATGCGCTCGGCGATCAGGTCGGCGTGCTCGCGACCATCCTCGGCCACTTTTTCGAACAGCTCGTGCAGGGCGATGAAGTTCGGGCCCTTGACGTTCCAGTGAGCCTGCTTGGCCTGCGTGACCAGATCAACGGCGTCGGCAAGCCGCGCCTGCAGGAGATCGATAGCTGCCTTGCGGGTGTTCTCGGCAATGTCGATTTTCGTCTTGTACATCAGTCGATCCTCCAATCAACAGACAAGGCAATTGCAATCGGCCCGGATCTCTCGAGCATCATTCGCCGAGTCGAGAGCGCGCGTTTCGGCCGTTCCAAGATGCAAGCAACGCGCCGAGTCAGTCTGCCGGCGGCAATACGACCGTAAACGTCGCTCCTTTTCCCTCTCCTGCGCTGTAAGCGGATACAGTTCCCCGGTGCTGCGCGACTACTCTCTTGACCAGCGCCAGTCCCAGACCTAGACCACCGCCCGCGTCGGCTCCTCGAGTGAAAGGATCGAAAATTCTGCGGAGCAGTGCGGGCTCTATCCCCCTCCCGGTATCGGTCATCGTGATCACGGCATTCCCGTGAGAATCCGGCCGGCATCTTACGGCGATCTGCCCCGGCGGATCGGTGAACTTAATGGAATTCGCGAGAAGGTTATGAAACACCTGTGTCAGCCGCACGATGCTGCCCTTTATCCAGAGGCTCCGTTCCACGTCCAAATGCACCGTGAGCCCGCGCCGCTCGCACTCGGCCTTCTTGTCCTCGACGGCATCGCGCAACACCGCAGCCACGTCGACGCGTTCTGCAAGCTCGAATTCGTCCCGGGCGAGCCGCGAGAAATCCAGCATTCCCGACAGCAATTTATCCATCTGATCTACTTGCCGGCTGAGCGCTGCCTCCCATCGAGAACGCTTGGCCGGGTCGTCCTCCACGAACCTCTGCGCCTCCGCTATTGCCGAAATGGTTGCGAGGGGGTTTCGTAGCTCGTGGCTGAGCGTCGCGACCATGTCCTCCCTCAATCTCCGCTCCCGGTCCGCCCTCTCTCGCATCTGCGCAAGCTCGAACGCAATCGCCGTGAGCTCCGCCACGCTTTGCAGAAAAAGCCATTCGTCCGGGTCGAGTCGCTCGGGCGAATCGAAGGCCAGCGACATCGTGCCAAAGCTTCTCGACCCGACTTGGAGCGGGAATACGGCGAGGGCAGCAGCGCCGGCCAGAGCCGGACAGCGACGCTCGATCTCCACCCGATCCGTCAGCCACTCGGCGAGCCGCGGACCTTCAATAGCGGGGTAATTCTCTCCCGTTGCCTCGGTCGTATCGGCTCGTTCGATCATGATCTCCGAGGCTCCGAGGGCCACGCGTTTGAGTACAGCAAGAATCTCGTCGGCTGAGAGCGACTGCGCCAGCCCGTCTGCGATCGTCTCCAACGCAATGAGCCTGTGACGCCCCTCCTCGATTACTCCCTCGAAGGTCTGCAGCTTGCGAATCTCCGGCTGCCTGTCTGCAGCATCGAAAAAGCAAATGGCGCTTTTAGCGCTTGCCGCGGGCCTTACATTGGCGAGACGGGTCATGTTCCGCAGGCTTTGCCACCTTCCGGCATCTCGCACCAGTACCGTCTCGTGATGCGCCGCGATTTCGAGGATGTCGTTGAAAGAGTGCTCCGCGAGGGAGTACGTGCAGAGAGCCACGATGAGGTGCCCTCGGAATGCTTCGTCGACGGCCGCCTCGTACGCCACGAAAGAAGGCCAGGAGCGACGATCGAGAAAAGGTATGTCACCGGATATGCGAAGCCCGTTGCAGCCGGCGTCAAGCGCATACCGCTCGTAATCGAGCCAGGCTCTTAGGACTTCCTCGCCCTTGACGCCTTCTGTCCCGGCGTACCAGTCGGACTGGTCGAGAACTTCGATGAGACCCTGCCGCTCATAGCGAGCCAGATGTTCGATTCGAGCTGCGAGGGCCGATCGCGCTTCGTCGCCGGAAGCTACTATCCAAACACACTTCTCGCGGTTCTCGAGACCGGCCCGGAAGAACTCGATCGCCGCGTCGAAGAGATCGGATTTGGAGCGATAAAACAGACAGCAGTGGGAGCCCCAAGGCAAAGAAGCGACGAGAGGAAGTCGAGTGGGGGTGCGCTCCTGCTTTTGCAGTGGCTGCTGCATGTCGCCCTCGGATGCATCAGCCTATACAGTAATGTCGACTGTGTTGATTCGCTATCCAGGTTGTATGTACAGTGCCTATCAATGGTTCCGCAGCAGGCGCGGGAAATTGATAGGCTTCTGGAAGTAGTCGGCGGACCGAAGCTTCCGGGCCTCCGAGTGGATCGAGTTTTGCATGCTTCGAGCAGCACGTCGGCTCGTGCAACGACCAGGAGTCACCGATGACGCTGCATGCCGAAGACATCATGACGCGCGACGTTGCGACGGTGGCCGAGAGCACACCGGTAGAGGACATAGCTCGCCTGTTGCTGGAGCGGCGCATCAGCGCGGTACCCGTCGTCACCGCCGGCGGTGAAGTGGTCGGCATCGTCAGCGAAGGTGATTTGATGCGCCGCCCCGAAATCCAGACCGAGAAGCAACCCTCGTGGTGGCTATCGTTGCTGCTCACCGACACCGACCGCGCTGCCCGCTATATCAAGAGTCACGGCCGTACGGCGAAGGACGTCATGAGCACTCCGGTCGTCACGATCGATCCGCAGGCATCTCTCGCCGAAATCGCGGAGCTTCTGGAAAAGCGGCAGATCAAGCGCGTCCCGGTGCTGCGCGATGGGGTGTTGGTAGGCATCGTTAGCCGAGCGAACCTGTTGCGCGGCCTCGCTACGCACAGGCCCACGCAACCGCAGCCCGTGGATCGGACCTCCGATCAGCTCATACGCGACCAGCTGCTCGAAACTCTGCGCAAAGAAGCCGGTGTCCGTCACGAATTCGTCAACGTCGTCGTCAGCGGCGGCACCGTTCACCTCTGGGGAAGCGTCTTCAGCGAGACGGAGCGCCGGGCGGTGCGCGTCGCGGCGGAGAACACCGCGGGCGTGCGCCGAATCGAAGACAACCTGCACGTCTTGCCGCCCAACCGTCTGAGCTTATCGTGATCGTCAGGCTCAGCGCGTCGCGCTCATCGGCTGCGATCGACGCTGGGCCTGCGGGCACATGCAGCCGCACGTCGGCGACAATGTGACCTCGTCTCTACAGCGAGACCCTCCGCAGCAGTTGCGCATTGATCGCGACGATCACCGTGCTCGCCGACATCAGCGCCGCGCCGACCGCGGGAGCGAGCACGATGCCGGCCCATGCCAGAGCTCCGGCCGCGAGCGGTATCGTCACGATGTTGTAGCCCGCCGCCCACCAAAGGTTCTGCAGCATCTTCCGATAGCTCGCGCGGCTCAGCGATACGATTCTCGGCACGTCGCGCGGGTCGCTGCGGACGAGCACGACATCGCCCGCTTCGACGGCGACGTCCGTTCCGGCGCCGATCGCAATACCGATATCGGCCGTCACCAGCGCGGGCGCATCGTTCACCCCGTCGCCGACCATGGCGACACGCTTGCCTTCGCGCTGCAGCGCCTCGATCTTCGCGGCCTTCTGGTCCGGCAGCACCTCCGCGAACACCTGATCGATGCCGAGCTCCCGGGCGACACGATGCGCGACGGCCGCTGAATCGCCGGTCAACATCGCCACCTCGATCCCCGCCTCGTGCAGGCGCTGGATGGCCTCGTACGACTCCGGCCGAATGGCATCCGCGATGGCGAATGCAGCCAACGCGCGGCGGCCCTCCACGAGGAAGATGGCGGCCTGGGCATTGCCGCTGAAGCGCGCCTCGGCCTCGCGCAGCACGGTCGGAAGGCCGACGCCGAGCTTGCCGAGCAAGGCCGGGCCGCCGACTTGCAAGCGACGGCCTTCCACGTCCGCCTGCACGCCGCGCCCCGGCAGCGCCTCGAATCCTCGCGCTTGCGGAACGTCGAGCCCCCGCTCCTCCGCGCTCTTCTGCAGCGCTCGTGCGATCGGATGCTCGGAATCACGCTCGACGGCCGCGGCCAGCCGAAGAGCCTCCTCGACGGCGACCCCTTCCGCCGTCGCGACGTCGACTACGCGGTGCTCGCCCAGGGTCAGCGTGCCCGTCTTGTCGAAGACGACCGTGTCCAAGCTGCGGGCTTCCTCGAGTCCGCGGCGGTCGCGAACCAGCAGCCCGCTGCGGGCGCCGAGCGTCGTCGAGATCGCGATCACGAGCGGCACGGCAAGCCCGAGCGCGTGCGGGCACGCGATCACGAGCACGGTCACGACGCGAGTCACGGTGAAATCGAGCTCTGCGCCCGCCGCGAGCCATCCGACGAGCGTCGCGAGGCCGGCACCGATCGCGACAATGGTCAGGAAGAATGCCGCTCGGTCCGCGAGCGCCTGCGCACGCGAGCGCGAAGTCTGCGCCTGGGCGACGAGCCGCATGATTCCGGCCAACGCCGTGTCGTCGCCCGTGCCGGTCACCTCGACGCGGAGCGATCCTTCACCGTTGACCGTGCCGGCGATGACCTCGTCGCCCTCTTGCTTGTGGACGGGATTCGACTCCCCGGTGATGGCCGCTTCGTTGACGCTGCTCTTGCCGCTGCGGACCTTGCCGTCCGCCGGCACCGCCGCCCCGGGCCGGATGAGGATGAGGTCTCCGTCCCGAAGCTGATCGACGGTCACTTCCTCGGTTCGATCGTCGCCGGTGATGCGCAGCGCGGTATCCGGCAGCAGCTTCGCAAGCTCCTTGAGCGCCCCTTGCGCCTGGGAAATCGATCGCATCTCGATCCAGTGACCGAGCAGCATGATCGTGACCAGCGTCGCAAGCTCCCACCAGAGCGCCATGCCCGGATAGCCGAGCGTGACAGCGGCGCTGTAGACGAGGGCGACCGAGATCGCGAGCGCGATCAACGTCATCATGCCGGGCCGCCGAGCCTTCAGCTCGCGCCGCGCGCCGGCCAGGAACGGTTGGCCGCCGTACACGAAGACGACCGTGCCGAAGAGCGCCGGCAGCCAGCGAGCGCCCGGGAAGTCCGGAGCCGCGTAGCCGAACCACTCCTGCAGGTGTTCGCTCCATAGGACGGTCGGCAGGGTCAGGGCGAGGGCAAGCCAAAAGCGGCTGCGGAACATCTCGACGCTGTGGCCGGCATGCTTGTCGTGTGCCGCGTGCTCGCCGGACCCGGCGCCGTGCCCGCGGCTTTCCCGAACCGTGTGATCGGCGTGCGCGTCCGCCGAATGGCGGTGCGGCGAATGCGAATGTTCGGAGCCTTCCAGTCCGCTCATGCCGATCGGCACGCCGGGTTCGCCGGCCTCACGGTGAGGCGGCCGGCACTCTATCGGCTGCCCCGAGCTCGTCCGCGTGGATCGTATGCTCCATCATAGCGCGGAGTTGCCGCTCGAACGTTCCTGACCGAAGATGAGGAGACGGTGCGGCACGTGCGGTGCTGTTTGCAGATGAAACGCAATCGCCCTTGATGCGTGCTCGGCGGCTCGCCTTCTTGCTGATCCTTGCGTCCGTGCTCGGTCTCGCCGGCATGCGCATCCTCAATCCGCTTCCCTCCCTCGCGGCCGAGAAGACTCGACCTTACTATGGAGACACCGCCGACACGCTCCTCGGACGAGCCCTTTAGCCGCTGATCGAGGCGCGCCCCGGAAAATCGGGGATCGTACCGGGTTTGAACTGGATATAGGCCTCCGGCACGTTCATCAGCGGGGAATTGCAGAAGCCCAGAACACTGCAAGTGCTGTTGAGCAATCGCGGTGCCGATCGCACCCGGCGATGTGCCGATGACCGCCGAAGGCTTACGCGCACTCTGTACGGCGGCATCGGGTGCTTCATGTCCAATAGGATGCAAGTCCTGTACCCTTCCGTGCGAGTCGATCGCGTCGACACCTCGCCGCTAGGTCGATCATCAGCCGTCGGCTTTCGAGCGCTTGCTCGCGACGACGCAGAAGTCCCGCGCATCGACGTCGTCGAAGCGAACGTCCGTGAAGCCGGCTGCCTCGAGCGCCTCGGCCACGCCCTCTCGTCCTTGCCCCGAGTGCCGCGTGAAACCGAGTACGAGGCATCCGCCGGGCTTCAGCACACGGTGAATCTCGCGCAGCCCGTTGACGGCATCCGGCCAAAGCTGCATCGAGTTGATGGCCATCACCCGATCGAAACTTTCGTTCCGGAACGGCAGGCGCTCGACGCCGCCCTTGCGCAACTCGACGGCGCCGCGGGCGACCGCCGCGGCGTTGCGCGACCTCGCTTGCCCGAGCATCAGCTCGGACGGATCGACGCCCGCGACGTGTCCCGAGGACACGGCGCGTGCAAGGTACGCGATGCCGACGCCCGGGCCGAAGCCGACTTCGAGGACGTGATCGCTCGGCCGGACATCGAGCAACTCGACAGCGCGCCCGATCATCCGGCGGTTCGTGCGCGCCATGATCATGCCGCCGAGCCATCCGAGAACACCCTCGGGACGACCAAAGGTGCGCATCAAGAGCGCTTTGGTGACGGGCATCGGGCGGTCAGCGTTCGCCATCGGGCCGGCCTTCCCGAGAGGCCGTGAGCAGGCGGGAGGACCTGATGCGAGTCACGGTCGTGCTCCGGCTCGGGTTTCGAGCCCACCATTGCAAAAGCGCGACAGCGGCGCAATCCTCGGCGCCAGCACGTCGATCCCGCGCAGCCGCGTCGAACGAAAGCGCGACATTTGAACCGGCGCATCTCGCCCTCGCAATGAAGACCTTCACGAAGTACATGTTGCTGCAGTTGCCCGGCTGGGCGCTGGTCGGCTTGCTTCTGCTTTGGCTCTGGCCGAAAACCGGATGGAGCGCGTGGGTCGCCGTCGCCGGCTACGCCGTGTACGTCGTCAAGGATTTCGCGCTGTATCCGTTTCTGCGCTCCGCGTACGAAGGGCGCGAATCGCCGACCGGCGGCATCGAGCTGATCGGCCGGACGGGCGTCGCGCAACAGGACCTCGATCCGCAAGGCTATGTCACGGTGGCCGGAGAGCGCTGGCGCGCCCGGGTCCGCCCCGGCGAGAGGCCGATCGCCGAGGGTACGCGCGTGCGGATCACGGGCGCCTCAGGCCTCACGCTTTACGTGAGATCTGAGCCACAAGCACAGGATAATTCGTGATTTTTATTCGTGCCGATGCACAGTCCGGCGGCGCTCACTCGCTCCCTCCGAGCCTCCACCGCGCACACCTCGACAACGGTCAAGGCAGCGCGAATGCGACGACCCGGTCGCCGGCCACGACGGCGACGTGCTGCTTTCCGCTCGCGGCGAGATACGTCATCGGATTCGCGTTCGCGTTCGCCTCGAGCCGCGCGGTCCACAGCTCTTTGCCGGTGTGCGCATCGAACGCGCGGAAGCGCCGGTCGTTCGTGGCGCCGACGAACACGAGCCCGCCGGCCGTGACCGACGGCCCGGCGCTGCCGGAGTTCCCGACCCGCTGCTTGCCCTGCGGCAGATCCTCGTCGAGCCCGAGCACGGACTCCCAGACGATCTCGCCGGCGCTCGGATCGATCGCGACGAGCCGCGCCCACGGCGGGCGGTAGCACGGCGCGGTGGGCCCGACGGGCCGCCCCGCCTCGTCGAACTCGCCGCCGATCGGCGCACTGAAGCTCGCGTACGGACCCGGCCCGAGAATGCTCGCGCGGTCGTAGGGCTGCGTGGATTCGGCCGTGCCTCGCCCGTAGTTGCCCTCGGGGTCGCGGTCCTCGATCCAGCCGACCAGCGACGTGTCGTGCGCGTTCACGTACACGAGGCTCGTCTGCCGATCGATCGCGACGCCGCCCCAGTTGACGCCGCCGGTGCCGCCGGGAAGCTGGATCGTCGACCGCGGCGGTGCGTCGGGCGCTTTGTAGAGGAACGGCGTGAACGGGCCTTCGTTGTGGTAGCCGCCGCTGCGCTCCATCAGCTCTTGGCAGGCCGCGGCATGCTCGGGTGTCGTGTCCTCGGGTCTCACGAGATCGCGCTCGGGGTCGAAGCTCACGCGCGAGAGCGGCTCGGGCCGGACGGGGAACGGCTGCGTCGGCGCATACCATTCCCCCGGCACGTCGCCGCGCGGCACGGGCCGCTCCTCGACGTCGATCAGCGGCTCGCCGGTCACGCGGTCGAGCACGAAGAAGTAGCTCGTCTTGCCGACATGGGCGATCGCGGGCACACGCTCGCCGTCCCGCTCGAGCTCGAACAGCGCGCCCGCCGAAGGCATGTCCGAGTCCCAGATGTCGTGGTGGACGGTCTGGAAATGCCAGCGATATTCGCCCGTCAGCGCATCGACCGCGACGATCGAGTTGCCGAAGACGTTCGCGCCCGGACGTCGGCCGCCGAAGTAGTTCGGCGCCGGGCTCGAGATCGGCAGATACACGATCCCGCGCTCCGCATCGATCGGCGCGGAGAACGCCCACATGTTCGTGCCGGAGCGCTCGCGCCAGCTGTCGCCGCCCCACGTCTCGTGAAACGGCTGGCCCGGGCGCGGCACGGTCCAAAACTCCCAGAGCTTCTCGCCGGTGCGCACGTCGAACGCACGCGCGTTGCCCGGCGGACCTTGCGGCACCTCGCCGACGGCCGCGCCGAGAATCGCCGCGTGGCGGTAGACGACCGGCGCGCCGCCGTAGGGCACGCCGACGTCGACGACGCCGTTCTCGCCGAACTCGGCGACCGGCTCGCCGGTCGCGGCGTCGAGCGCCGTGAGCTCGGAGCCCGCCGTGAAGAGGATCCGCGGCGCCCGCTCGCTGTCGCCGGGCCAGTAGGCGACCCCGCGCGTGGAGGCGGTCGGTCCGCGCCGCCGCGGCCCGGCCTCCGCCGCCGGCTCCGCCGACGAGGCCGGCCGGAGCCTGTGAACCCACACTTCCTCGCCGGTGTCGCCGTCGAGCGCAACGACGCGATCGCCCGCCGGAACGTAGAGCACGCCGCCAACGGCGAGCGGCACGGCAGTCGAGCTCGAGCCGAGGACGTACGTCCACGCCTGCTCGAGGCCGCCGACGTTCTCCGCGTCGATTTGCTCGAGCGGCGAGAAGCGCGTCGCCGCCCAGTCGCGGTTGATCGTCCACCAGTCGCCGGCCGGAACGGCCGGCCACTCGGCATCCGTGCTCGAGGCCTCGTCCGCGGCTGCCGGACCGCCGGCCGCGCTCAAGAAAGCCAAGCCCGCGGCGCAGAGAATCGAGCGGCGGCGCGCCGTCAGCGTCATGTCTCTCCTCCGGATGCGGCGCCGCCTCAATCGGGCAGCGCGAACACGTTGATCGAGTTGCCTTGGTGCTCGGGCACGTCCACGCCGCCGGCCTCCGCGAGCGCACGGGGCGAGCCGAACACGCCTTCGGCATTGACGACCGCGACGTACTGCTTGCCGTCTACGGCATACGTGATCGTGCTCGTTTGGACGGTGGCCCCGAGCGGCTCGGACTCCCAGAGGATCTCGCCGGTCTCGGCGTCGAAGGCGCGCAGGACCTGCGTAATGTCGCCCCAGAACACCAATCCGCCGGCGGTCGCGAGCACCGCGCCGTTGCCGGCCGCGCGCCCCTCGTGCAGGCGATGGATCTCGCCGGTCGTCATGTCGATGCGTGCAAGCCCGGCGAACTTCGCCTGGTCGGCGCCCGGCCGGAGCGCGCCGATGCGCCTCTCGCCGGCGCCGCCCGGCACCGCGCGCGTCATGTCGAGGCAATGGTCGACGTAGGGCACGTAGAGCGAGTTCAGCCCCGGGTGGTAGGCCGTCGGCCAGTAGCTGCGAGTGTTCCAGAAGCAGACGATGCTGCGCTTGCCGGGCTCGTCGAGGATGAGCTCACGATTGATGTGCGTGACGCCGGTCTCGACGTCGATGTCGGAAATGATGAAGTGCTCGGTGTCGTACGGAAACGGAGTCGCCCAAATGAACTCGCCCGTCTCGCGATCGTTCACCCAGATGCCGCCGCCCTCGCCGACCGTGACGACGACGTCGCGCTCGACGCCCTTCGGGACGTTCGGATTGATCCATTTGACGAAGCGCGGATCCGGATCGATGACGGTCCGGATCAGCATCTTCTCCTGATTGATGTCCATGTCCCAGTCGTCGCCCGGAAGGTGCTGGTAGTACCAAACGAGCTCGCCGGTATCCGGCCGAAGCGCGACCGTGGAGTTGCTGTAGAGATCGGCGGGCGCGTGCGTCGGAATCGCGTACGGATCGCCGCCGTGGCGGGCGGCGCGCGTGTTCGGCATCGGATTCGAGATGCCCCAAAAGAGGAGCCGCCGCATCGGGTCGTACGTGCCGGGCAGGCCCCACGTGGACGCGCGCCGGCCGCTCACGGGCGCGCCGCCCCACGATTCGTCGCCCGGCTCCCCTTCGGCCGGCGTCGTGTAGAAACGCCAGACCTCCTCACCGGTGATCGCATCGTGCGCCGCGATGTAGCAATTTTCCCGAGCGCTGTTGCACGTGCGGCCCGAGATCACTTTGCCGTCGACGACGATCGCGCCCGAGGTATGCGTCTCGGGCGTGACGGGCGTGCGCCAGCGCACCTCCCCGGTCCTCGCGTCCAGCGCGACGATCGGGCTCGGCTCGCCGCGCGGCGCCGGGGCCGTGAAGTAGATCATGTCGTCGTAGATCGCGAGCGCCTTGATCCTCGACGACGAATTGCCCGGAGGCGCGTACTCCCAGATGAGCTCGCCGGTGGCCGCATCGAGCGCCAATACGCCGCTCGAGCGGTCTCGGTCGCCCGGCGTCGAGAGATACATCACGCCGCGGTAGACGATCGGGATGACCTCGACGACGCCTTCGGGCAACGCCTTGTGCCAGACGCGCTCGAGCTGCGCGACGTTCCCGCGATGGATCTGGTCGAGGGGGCTGAAGCGCCGGGCGTCGTACGTGCGGCTGTACATCAGCCAGTCGGCCGGGTCCGGATTCTCGAGGATCTCGTCGGTAACCGGGACGAAGCGGCTGTTTGCGGCCGCCGTCTTCGCTGCCGGCGAGCCGTCCTCCGCTCGGCCCGTGCCTTGAGCGTAGGCGCTGCCGAGCGCGCCGAGCGCCGCCGCGACCACCGTGAAGCGCCCGAGCGCCGCCGTTACGGCGGAGACGTGCTCCCCGCCAATCGATCGTCTGTTCGCCATTCGCGCTGCCGTCCGTCGTCCCCCCGGCTCCGCGGATCATGTTCGCCTCCAAGACGCGGCCAATGCAACCTGCCCGCGGCTTCCCGCCCCGGCCGGGGCCGGGTGAAACCGAAGCGCCGCTCGACCGTGTCTAGCTGAAGGAGGGCCAAATGTCCGGATTCGGCAGTATGTCGTTCATCTTCAGCGAATCCGAGTGGGAATGGATCGATCGGCGCGCGTATCGACTGGCCCTCGAGACCGGTCAGCCGATGCCGTTCGCGAGAGCCGAGGCCATCGCCGAGCTCCGCAGGCTGCGGAGCCGGCCGAAAGCGGAAGTCATCGAGCTTGCGGAGCGCCGTCCGAGGGCGAGCCGGCGGCGGGCGCCCTGAATCCTCGGATCGTCCAGAGCAGAATTGGCTGAGCGGCCCCCTCCCTTCCGTGTGCTGTTGTGTCCGCTCCTCCGGGGGCCGCTCAGCCAGCCTATCGCGCGGCGCCCCCGCAGATGGCCATCGTGACGCCGGCCGGGCTGCCCGCGGCTTCGCGGTCCCGGTCCGCTAAGCGGCCTCGGCGCGCGCGCGAATCCCGGCCAGCAGCTTCGCGAACGAATCCGCGAACGCGTCGACGCCTTCGCGCTCGAGCGTGGCGGTGACGTCGTCATAGTCGACTCCGACCTTCGCGACCTCGTCGAAGAGCGCCTTGGCCTCGTCGACGCCTTCCTCGAGCGTCGCGCGGACGCGGCCGTGATCCTGGAACGCGCGAATCGTCTTCTCGGGCAGCGTGTTAACCGTCTCCGGCCCGATCAGCTCCTCGACGTACATCACGTCGGAGTATGCGGGGTTCTTCGTCGACGTGGATGCCCACAGGCAGCGTTGCGTGACGGCGCCCTTCGAGGCGAGGAATTCCCACCGCTCCCCGGAGAAGATCTCCGTGTAGCGCCGGTACGCGAGCTTTGCATTCGCGACCGCGAGCTTCCCCTTCAGCCGCTCGTGACCGCCGATCGCGTCGAGCCGGCGGTCGGTCTCGGTGTCGACGCGCGACACGAAGAAGCTCGCCACCGACGCGACGCGTGACGCGTCGCCGCCGGCCGCAACGAGCCGCTCCAGGCCCCGAATGTAGGCCTCGGCCACCTCCTCGTAGCGGGTCAACGAGAAAATCAGCGTGACGTTGATGGATTTGCCAGCCGCGATCATGTCCTCGATCGCGGGCAGGCCCGGTTTCGTCGCCGGGATCTTCACGAACAGATTCGGGCGGTCGATCAACGCGTGCAGGCGCGCGGCTTCCGCCGTGGTCCCTTCGGTATCGTAGGCGAGCGACGGGTCGACCTCGATGGAAACGTAACCGTCGCGCTGCGTGCCGCCCGGCCGGCCGCCCGATGCTCCAGCCGGCGGCCCCGCATCGTAAACGGGACGCAGCACGTCGCAGGCCTCGCCGACATCGACGGCAGCGAGGCGCAGGAAAATCTCCTTCGCTTCGCGCGTCTCCGCGAGGGTCTTGCGAATCTGCTCGTCGTAACCGCCGCCCGACGAGATGGCTTTTTCGAAGATCGTGGGATTCGAGGTCACGCCGACGACGGCGTCCTCGCGCATCATTCGCTCGAGCTCGCCGGATCGAATCAGCTCGCGCGAGAGGTAATCGATCCACACGCTCTGACCGTAATCGGCGAGCTGCTGTAACGGAGTTTTCGTCATGGCTGCTCCTGGCTGTGCGCTCTCTTCCGTGAAGCGAGAATACAGGATCGGCCGGATGCCGATCCGCTCATGCCCCGCGGCGCCCGAGAAGCGAGCGCGCGCGCACCGCCGCGTTCTCCGGCGTGAAGCCGAGCTTCTCGAGCACCGTCGCGCCCGGGGCGGACGCACCGAAGCGATCGATCGAGAGCGAATCGCCCGCATCTCCCACCCAGCGCTCCCAGCCGAGCGACACACCGGCTTCGATCGCGAGCCGCGCGCGAGTTTCCGGCGGCAGCACCGAGTCGCGATACTCGCGCGGCTGCGCTTCGAAAAGCTCCCAGCACGGCATCGATACGACGCGCACGGCAATGCCGTCGGCGGCCAGCCGCTTGCCGGCCTCGAGCGCGACCCAGACCTCCGAGCCCGTCGCGAGCAGCAGCAGATCGAGCGCGCGGCGGCCGCCCTCGCGGCTGTCCCACAGCACGTACGCGCCCCTCTCGAGGCCCGAGGGTTCGGCCACCGTGCGCCGGTCGAGCACGGGCACGGCCTGGCGCGTCAGCAGGATCGCGACCGGTCCTTCCGCGCGCTCGAGCGCGACCTTCCACGCGAACGTCGTCTCGTTCGCGTCCGCGGGACGAATCACCCACAAGTTCGGTATCGCGCGGAGCGACATGCACTGCTCGACCGGCTGGTGCGTCGGGCCGTCCTCGCCGAGCCCGACCGAATCGTGCGTGAACACCCAGACGACGGGCAGACGCATCAGCGCCGAGAGACGCAAGGCCGGGCGCATGTAGTCGCTGAAGATCAGGAACGTCGAGCCGAACGGCTTCACGATGCCGCCGTGCAGCGCGAGCCCGTTCACGATCGCGCCCATCGCGTGCTCGCGCACGCCGAACGGCACGTTGCGCCCGGCATAGCGTCGGCCGAACATACCGGCGCCTTCGAACGCCGTCTTCGTCGACTCGACGAGATCGGCCGCGCCCCCGATCATCGTCGGGGCATGGCGCTGAAACGCCTGCATCACCTTCCCGCCCGCCGCCCGCGTCGCGATCTTCGCTTGCTCGGCCGGCTGGAAGCGCGGCAGAGCTTCGGCCCAGCCGGGCGACAGCTTTCCGGTATGCACGAGGTCCCACTCCTCCGCGAGCGACGGGAAGGCGGCCCGCCAGGCCGAGAACCGCGACATCCACTCGTCCTCGAGGCGCTGGCCTTTCGCGACGACGTTCATGTGCTCGGCCACTTCCGGGGGCACGACGAAGCGCGCTTCCGGATCGAAGCCGAGTATCTGCTTCGTGGCCTTGACCTCGTCCTCGCCGAGCGGCGCACCGTGCGCCTTCGCGGTGTCCTGTGCGTGCGGCGCCGGGTACGCGATATGGCTGCGCACGCAAATCAACGACGGGCGGTCGATCTCGTCGACCGCAGCGCCGAATGCCGCTTCGAGCGCGGCCAGATTGTTGACGTCCTCGACCCGCTGCACGTGCCAGCCCTGCGCCTCGAGGCGCCGCGCCTTGTCCTCCCGATCCCACGACAGCGCCGTAGTGCCGTCGATCGTGATGCGGTTGTCGTCATACAGCACGGTGAGCTTGCCGAGCCCGAACGCGCCGGCGAGCGAAGCCGCCTCCTGCGACACGCCTTCCATCAGGTCGCCGTCGGACGCGATCACGAAAACGCGGTGGTTCACGATCTCGTGGCCCGGGCGGTTGTAACGCTGAGCGAGCAGGCGCTCGGCCATCGCCATTCCGACGGCGTTCGCAAAGCCTTGGCCGAGAGGCCCCGTCGTCGTCTCGACGCCCGGCGTCAGGAAATGCTCCGGATGTCCCGGCGTCAGCGACTCCCATTGCCGGAAGCGCTTCAGCTCGTCGAGCGAGAGGTTGTAGCCGCAGAGGTGCAGCGTCGTGTACTGCAGGATGCACGCGTGGCCGGCCGAAAGCACGAATCGATCGCGGCCCGGCCACTGCGGGTTCGACGGGCTGATGCGCATCACATTGCGGTAGAGCTGATACGCCGCCGGCGCGAGCGCCATCGCCGTGCCGGGATGGCCGGAGCTCGCCTGCTGGACCGCGTCCATCGACAGCACGCGGATCGTGTCGATCGCGCGCCGCGTCACGTCTGCGCTGCTCGTGCCGCTCATGTCTCCACCGTCGTGATCGTGATCTTCGGTCCGCTCCCGCATTCGGTCGGCCCGCGCGGTACCGCTCGAGCGCGCGCTCGCTCGAGCCCCGGGACGGTCTGCAATCGACGTGCCAAGCCGCCCCGCAATCTCGCTCGATCACACGACTACGAGCGGCGCCGACATTCGCTCACTCGAGGTCGGAAAGACGGCTCGGCGGCACGCCGGAGCCGCCGTGATCGTCCTCCTGCTCCGGGAAGGCCGCGCCCATGCGGCAGGCGCGCGCTCCGGGGTTCTTCGGCGCGACGCGCTCCGATCGCTGCTGCGCCGGCCCGTGCATCTCCACGAGATTGAACGCCGTGTTCACGAGCCCGACGTGCGAGAAGCCTTGCGGAAAGTTGCCGAGCAGGCGTTTCGCCACGGGATCGTACTCCTCCGCGAGCAGCCCGAGGTCGTTGCGTACGTCGAGCAGCCGTTGGAACAGCGCGCTCGCGTCGTCCAGGCGGCCGAGCATCGCGTATGCATCGGCCAGCCAGAACGAGCATGCGAGAAAGGCGCCCTCCTTGCCGCCGACGCCGTCATCGACCTGCTCCGTGGAGTAGCGCAGCACGAAGCCGTCCTCCATGAGCTCGCGCTCGATGGCGGCCACGGTGCCGACGAAGCGGGGATCGTCGGCAGGCAGGAAGCCGACCTGCGGCATCAGAAGCAGCGAGGCGTCGAGCGCCTCGCCGCCGTAGTGCTGAACGAAAGTGTTGCGCCGCGCGTCGTAGCCGTTCTGCAGAATGTCGTCGCGGATCTCGTCGCGCACGGCGCGCCACCGCTCCACTGAGCCGGAAAGCCCGAAGCGCTCGCAGGACTTCACCGCACGGTCGAACGCCACCCAGCACATCATCCGGGAATGCGTGAACGCGCGCTGCGGCCCGCGCACCTCCCAGATGCCGTGATCGAGCTCGCACCAGACCTTCTCGACGTGCCGAAGCAGGACCTTCTGCATGCGCCAGGCCTCGTCGAGCGGGCTGAGATCCGCTTCGCGCGCTGCGTGGAGCACGTCCATGAGCTCGCCGTAGACGTCGAGCTGCCGTTGCTCGACCGCCCGATTGCCGATGCGGACCGGGCGGCTGTTCTCGTAGCCCGGCAGCCACGGCACGACGTTCTCGGGCAGCCAGCGCTCGCCGGCGATGCCGAACATGATGTGCAGCTGCTCCGGATGACCGGCCGCCGCCCGCAGCAACCAGCGCCGCCACGCCCCGGCTTCCTCGCGATAGCCGGCGTTGAGCAGCGCGTAGAGGGTGAGTGTCGAGTCCCGAATCCAGCAGTAGCGGTAATCCCAGTTGCGCTCACCGCCGATCGTCTCCGGCAGCGAGGTCGTGGGTGCCGCGACGATACCGCCGGTCGGCTGGAACGTCAGGAGCTTCAGCGTGATCAGCGAGCGAGTCACCGCGTCGCACCAGCCGCTGTCGGAGCATTCGAACCGGCACCGCTTCGACCACTCCCGCCACGCCGACACCGTCGTCTCGAGGCTCTCCTGGTGGTCCGGGACGAAGTGAGGCGTTCGATGCGACGGATGATACGAGAGCTTGAACGGTACGCTCTCGCCTTCGCGCACCGTGAACGACGCGAGCGTCTTCATGTCCCGCCCTTCGAGCGGCACGTTCGTGTGCAGCTCGATCGCGTCGGGTCCGGCCACGGCGCTCATGCCGTAATCCCGCCGGCGCACCCATGGCACCGCCTGCCCGTGGTTGAACCGCAGGACCAGCTCCATGCCGAGCGTCATCTCCCCGTGCAGCCCCCGCACGATCCGGACGACGTCGACCTTGCCTTCGTCCTCGGTGAGCGGCATGAAGTCCGTCAACGAGACCGCACCGGCGTCGGTCTCGAAGCACGTCTCGAGCACGGCCGTGCCGGGAAGATAGCGACGCGACGTCCGAAAGCCCGGCTGCGCAGGCGCGATCTGCCAGCGCCCGTGCTCCGGGCCGCCGAGCAGCGCGGCGAAGCACGCGGCCGAGTCGAAATGCGGCAGGCACAGCCAATCGATCGAGCCGTCGCGAGCGACGAGCGCAGCCGAGACCATGTTGCCGATGAGGCCGTAGTCCTCGAGCGGCTTCGAGGTCGTGCTGTTTCCGAGCGCGCTCATCGCTGACCGCCTACTTAACCCCACGCCGCTTGGACGATCAACCGGCTCCATGGACGGCAGCGGCCGCGAATCCGTCTCCACGGAAGGCCGAGCACGCCGGCGGCGTCGTGGCCGCAGCCGCGATCGCGTCGGCGCCGTCATCGCAACCCTTTGTCTCTCTTGGGCCGCGCTGCCTTCCGTCGCAGGCGACGATCATCCTGTAGCCCGCTGTCAATAGGGGGCACTACCCCTGGTCTCGAGCGGGCGCTCGCGCCGAACATTTCCTCTTATCCCCCGACCCCTTCCGTTCCCGAGAACGGTTAAAGCATAGGAATCAACCAAGCGTCCGAGACGAAGGAGCGTCCCGGCGGCCTTCGCATCACGCCGCGGCGGCGACGGACGCCACCGCTGCCGGAGATCGTCTCTGATGAGAACCCAATGGTTCGCATACGCCCTCTGTCTTTGTGCCGTGTCGTCGCCGGCACAGGACGTTGCGTTGCCGCTGACGGGCGACGCCTACGTGAACGCCTTGCAGCCCAGCCGCAATTACGGTGCGGACACGCGCATCGTCGTGCACAACTATGGCCCGAAGGAGGGCCTGGTGCAGTTCGACGCCGCAACCATCGCCGGCGCGGACGTTTCGCAAGCCACGTTGCGTCTATTTCTCGCCGATGCTCTCGCGCGCGGAACGGTGCTCGTTCATGCAGTGAATTCCTCGTGGAGCGAGAGTTCCGTGAGCTTCTCGACGACACCGCCGGTCGAGAGCACTGCGGTCGGCAGCGTGACGTTCGCATTGGAGGACGTCGGCAGCACAGTGAGCATCGACGTCACCGAGACCGTGCAGAAGTGGGCGGACGGCGCTCTGCCTGCCGCCGGATTCCTGCTGACGACCTCAGAGCCGATCCGGGCCGTCTTCGACACGAAGGAGAGCTCGGGAGGCGCTCATCCCACGCTCGATGTGACGGTGGCCGACAGCGGCCCGCGCCCTCCTCGGAATAGGGTCACGCACGTGCTCGATCTCTCGGCTATTCCGGCCGTCATCGACGAGCCGGGAATTTACGTGCTCGACAGGGACTGGAGCTTCGGGATGGAAGTGCCGATCGGCAGCACCTTGATCGAGATCGTCGCCGATGGCGTGCTGCTCGACCTGCGCGGGTTCAGGGTCTCACAAGGGTTCGAGGGCTTCGGCATCCGTATCGAAGGCAATGCGGTTACGGTGCGGAACGGCAGCCTCTCAGCCGTGAGCGAAGGCATCATCATCGCCGGCGGCGGGAGAGCCACGACGATCGAGGATCTGCATGTCGCCGGCGGCGGCCGCGGCGGCATCGAGCTCGGTGGCCCCAATGCCACGGTGGCCCGGATTACGACTTCGGCCTCTCAGCTATTGGTCGCCGGGCCGGGCTCCGTCGTCAAGCAAAATACTCTCGACTGCTTATCGGATTGCGTGGAGCTCGGCGAAAGCGTGCGGATGATGGGCAACTTCATGACGAGCGACTCGGGTGGAATCATCTCGATCCAGGGTAACGGCAACCTGTTGACGAGCAACACGGTGATCACGTCCGGATTCTCGGCCCTGTTGATACACGGCGACGCCAATATCGTGGCCGACAACGTGCTCGTGCCGATGGCGGGGGTTCAGGCGGGAAACGCGATCACGGTCCAAGGGACACGTAATATCTTGCGCGGCAACCTCGCGGCGCCCGACGGCGAAGGCGCGTCCTGGACCGCCGGGATCGAGTTCCAGCAGGACGGCAACTTCTTCGGCGACAACCAAGTGGCCGCGACGGTGCCGTTCGATCTCGGCGGCACGGTTCAAACCGATTGGGGCGACAACATAGGCTTCTGAGCTGCGCCGCGCCGACCGGTGTCGCGCGCGCTGCTCGCGAGCAACGGGGCCGCTACGGGCGCTGCCGGTCCGTGACCGGGCCGGCGGCGCGCGGGAGCGCCGCGCGGCGCGATCTCCTCAGGAAAGAGCACGCGCCGAGCAGGCCGAGCCACGCGAGCATCATGCCGGCGACGGCGACGAAAGCGGCGTAGAGCGGGCCGCCGATGCGCGCGGAGTGGATCGGGTAGAGGGCGTGGTTGATCCGGAGGCCGAGCCCGAAGCGCGTGGCGTCCGCGTGCTGCACGACGCGCCGCGCCGCCGGGTCGTAGGTCAACGTCGAGCGCCCGTTGGGATGCCACTCGGCGGGCTGCCGGTAGCGCACGACGGCGAATCCACCGGGCGCGGGCCAGCTGGCGATGCGCGCGACGCCTTCGGGGAAGAGGCGGCGGCCTTCGTCGAAGAGGTCGCGCCAGTCGACGCGCGGCTCTCCGGCATCGGCATCGGCGGTGCTCGCCGGTGCCGGCAAAGGCGGCTCCGCCGTGGCGCCGAAGAGGCGCTCGAGCACGGCGACCGTCGGCGCATCGAAAATCATCATCGAGCCGCTCATGCACAAGATCACGAGCGGCACGGCTGCCCAGACGCCCGTGTCGCGATGCGTGCCGAGCAGCTCGCGCCGATCGCCCGAGCGCGGCACGAAGCGGCGGCGATAGCTCCGGCGCGCGGGCCACCAGATCACGACGCCGGAAAGCGCGAGCGCGGTCCCGACGAGCCCGAGCCAGCCGGCGGCTGCTTCGCCGGCCGGTCCCGCAAGCAGCTTGAAGTGCAGATCGAGGAGCCAGTCCTCGAGCCTGCCGTTCTTCGGCCAGCGATCGACGACGGCTCCGGTGCCGTCGAGGTACGCGCCCCCGCCATCGGCGAGGTAAATACGATGCACGCCGAGGTCGGGCGTCGCGAACTTCACGGCTTCGATCCGGTCGGCGCCGAACGCCTCCTCCGCGGCCTCCGCCACGCGCGCGAGCGCCGGGTCGTCGAGGGCTACCGTATCCCGCGCGCCGGGCACCGTGAGGCGGATCCAGTCGTCCTTGAACACGAGCAGCGCACCGCTCGCGCCGATCACGGCCAGCACGAGGCTCGCCGCAAGCCCGGCCCACGCGTGCACAGCCGCCCAGTGCCGGACCTGGATTACGCGCATTCGGTGCCGAACATGCGTTACGTGCGGTCGGTGCCGGACCTGCATTCAGCCGTCAGAACGACCCGGTCCAGCGCACCGTCATCGTCCGGCCGCGTCCCGCGAAGTAATCGTCCAGGCCGAACGTCGCGGACTGCGAGTAGTACGTGACGAACTGCTCGTCGAGGAGGTTCTGCACTGCGAAGTCGAGGCGCCCGCGGCCCTCGAGCTCCCATCCGACGACGGCGTCGACGACGGAATAGCCGTCGAAGTCCGTCTCCGTGCCGGCATCGTCGAAGCGGCGATCCAAGAACGTGCTCGACTGCACGCGCAGATTCAGTCGATCGTGCGGGCTCCATTCGGCGTAGGCATTCAGCCTGTCGGGGCTCACGTTGACGCCGGAGAGGTCCGTGTCGACCGAGCCGTCGCCGTCCGCGTCGTAGACGCCGTCGATCCGCGCGTAGTTGAAGCCGATGCCGAGCGCGTCGGACACGGCGAACGCGACCGCGAGCTCGACACCGTCGATCTCGGTGCGCTCGCGCATCACCGAGAAGATGCCGTCCACGTCCGCTTGCAAGCGCTGCCCGAAGTCCGACTCCGACTGAAAGTAGGCGATGTCGCCGGACCAGCGTGCGGTGCTCCACTTGAGCCCCGCCTCGACGTTATCGGCGACGATCGGCTCGAGATTCAGCAGCGTGTCGACGTCTGCTCCCGGGGTCGCGACGGCGCGGAGCACGCGGCCGACGTCCGGCACCGTGAAGCCCTCGGCGAACGACGCGTAGACCGTCACGGCGTCCGTCGCGTCGAAGCTCACTCCGACATTCACGAGGTTCTCGTCGAACTCGGGCGAGCCGCCCTGCACGGTCTGCCCGCCGGCTCCCGCGAGCGTCACGAAAGTGTCGGCCTCGAGCGCCATCATTTCCCGGCGAACGCCCGCGGACAGGTGAAGCCGGTCGCCGGCAAGCGCCTGCCGCGCCTGCACGAACGGCGCGAGCGATCGGAACTGCGTTTCCGGCACCCACAAGCGGCCGGTATGGATCAGCTCTTGAAATGTCTTGTCCTCGAGGTAATCGAGGCCGGCAGTCACCCCGAAGCCGGGTGCGAGAAGATCCTCGCCGGTGTACGCGACCTTCACCCCGCGCTTCTCGGAATTGTTCGCGGACTGGTCGAAGAGCTGGCCGCTCGGATCGAGCTCCGGGTCCTGAAAGATCGCGAACCGGCCGCCGCCGAAGACTGCAGTGAAATCCTGGAAGTACAGCTGCGCGTCGACGCTTCCCGCCGCGAGCTCGTGGCTCACGCTGAAGGACGCGGTTTGCACGTCGTTCACGGGAGGGTCGCCCTCGAACGAGCCCCGCTCCGACGAGGTCGGGATGCCGAGCGAGCGGTCGCCCGGCAACGGTACGTAGTCGCCGTCGCCGTCGAGCTCGAAGTCGTTCAGCATCAGCTCGGCGCGCGTGCGGTCGCCGAGCTGCCATCCGAGCTTCGCGAACAGGTTCAACGACTCGGAGTCCTGAATGTCGCCCTGAACATTGTCGACGCCGATTCGGCGGCCGGCGGCGTCGTAGAACGCGCCGCGCCGCTCCGCGGCGATGCTCGCCACGAGATCGACGTCGTCCCATTGCCGGATCGTCGTGATGCTCGTCCTGAAACCGTTGCCGTCGCTCTCGCCGGAGCCGGCGACCGTGGCCCCGACCTCGTACCGGGTGCCTTCGCCGCTCGCGGCGCTGCGGGTGATGTAGTTCACGATGCCGCCCGTCGCCCCGATGCCCTGGATCGCGTTCGCGCCGTAGAGCACCTCGACGCGCTCGATGACGGCGGGGTCGAGCGTGAAGCCGTCGCGCGAGCCGTTGCGGAGCGGATTCGATTGCGGCACGCCGTCGATCATGTACAGCGGCTCGCGCCCGCGCATGCTTTCGCCGAAGCCGGAAAGCTTCTGGCGAGTCGGCGAGAAGCTCGGCACCCTGGTGCCGACCGCGTCGAGCGTGCTCGTGGAGATCGCAAGCTGCTCGGCGAGATCCTCCCGATCGATCAGCGTCACGCGGTTAGGCAACGCGGCGGCGGGCTCCGTGGATCGCGCGGCCTTTACGACGACTTCCTCGAGCCCTCGCGAGCCCTCCTGTGCCTGGGCGACACGTTCGGCCGCGCCGGCGGCCAGCACGACTCCGAGCGCGATCGCGAGGTGACGGCTTCCCTGCCCCATTCGAGCCCTCCGTTGGCATGCAAATGCGAACGCTTATTATTTGCAAATCGCAACGGCGCGCAAGCCCCGCCCGGCCGGGGGGTTGCAGTCGAAGGGCCGGGCCGCGACCCCGCGATCCGCTATGGGCGGCCCGTGCCCGCTCCTCCGGCCGCGGAGCCGATCCTCGATGCGCCGCTCGCCGCAGCGCTCACTCCGCCGGGGCCAGGTCGCTCGTGCTGAGGGCGGGCGGCCTGCCGGTGACCGGATTCGCGTAGTGGAACGGCAGCTCGTAAACGTTCGGGAACATCTCGAACACGAACGTCGGCGGGCCGTCCGGCGGATAGTTTTCGCTCGGGCCGGGCAGGCGCCGGCCGGGGCTGTGCGCCCATCCGCCGTCATAGCTCGCCGTCCACGTGTTGAAGGCATGCACCTTGCTGAACTTCCAGACGCCGTCTTCCTTCACCGCCTCGTTCTCGTAGACGGCGGCACCGAGCGAAGGCCGGCCGCCGAAATTGAGCTGTTGAAGCATCCGCGCCCTGATCTTCGCGCTGCGCCCGTCGGGCGCGACGTGAATCACGTGCTGCATCTGGATGTGATTGCCGAGCCGGCCTTCCACGGGACCCTCGGCGCCGAAGGCGGCGAACAGAAAACCGCGCACGCGTTCGCGGCCCCGATAGACACCGCGTTGCGCGAGCTCCATCGAGCCTTCTTCCGCGAAGAGGTCGGCGAGGTCGTTCCACAGATTCTTGTCGAGGTAGTAGCCGTACGCGTTCTCGAGATTGTCGAGCTCGTGATAGTCCTTCACGCGCGCGACGAGACGCTCGGCCTCGCTCACGAGCGCGAGCACGTCGGCCGCGCCGCCCGCGGCATCCGCGCCCGCAACGGCTGAGGCATCGGCGTCCGTAACGGCTGAAGCATCGGCGTCCCTAAAGGCTGAAACATCGGCCGCCGAGTCGGCCGCGGCATCGGCGGCCTCGCCGCTCGCGGCATCGGCGGCCGAAGCCGCGGCGGTATCGGCGGCCGCGCCCGCGGCGGCATCAGCGGCCGCGCCGCTCCGGCTTCCTACCGGCGGGAACACGGCATCGATCGGGGCGCTCGGCCGGCCGGCGCCCGGCGGATAAACCGGCGGCTCCCCCGTGACCGGATTCAAGTAGTGGTACGGCGGGATGTGGGCGTTCGGATAAATCGCATAGACGTCGGTCGGCGGCCGATCGGGCGGAAGCTCCGCGCTGACGCCGGGCGCCGGCTGCGCATCCTTCGCCCAGCCAAGGCCGTAGTCCGTTATGAACGTCGGGTAGAAGTGCAGCGACTGGATCTTCCAGACGCCATCCTCCTTCACGAAAGTGTTCTCGTAGACACCCGCGCTCCACCACCCGCGGCCTTCGTAGACGCCGGTCATCGCAAGCTCGCGGCTGCGCGCTTTCGCCGTGCGGCCGTCCGGGGCGACGGTGACGACGGGCTGGAGCTGGACGTGGTCGTTCAAGACCCCGTCCTCGAGACCGGCGGGGCCGAGCAGATCGAGGAATGCGCGGATCCGCTCCTTACCGACGTAGACGCCGCGGAGCCCCATTTCGATCGTGCCGTCGTCGGCGAACAGGTCCGCGACTTGATCCCAGCTGCGGCGGTCGCGGTAGTAGCCGTAGATCTCGATGAGGTTCTCGATCTCCTGCTCGTCGGCGAGCCGCCGCGCTCGCCGCGCGAGGTCGGCCGCGCGCGCTTCGACGCTCGCGCGGACCGCCGATTCGGCAGCGGCGGCGCCCGTCGTCCACGCGACAACGTTCGAGCCGGTTCCCAAGTTCTCGTAGTGGAACGGCGCGATGCACGCTTCGGGGAACCCTTCGCACGGCATGTTGCGCTCGCGATCGGGCGGATGCGCCAGATTGCGCCGCGCGCGCGATTCGCGGGGCTGCTCCGGCACGACCCAGCCCGTCTCGTACGGCGCACCGAAGCCTGCGTAGTAGTCGAGCGTGCGGATCTTCCACACGCCGTCCTCCTTCACGTACGTCATGTTGTAGACGCCTTCGGCCCACGTCGCGCCGCCCCCGAAATGGCCGAACATCGCGAGCGCCCGCCAGCGGCCATGAGCGGTTTCGCCGCCCGGATCGAGGTGCACGACGGGCTGGATGTTCAGATGGTCGTAGAGGCGTCCGTAGCCGAGACCGACCTCGCCCATCTCGCCGCCGCCGACGTTCATGAAGAGGTGCCGCCTGATGCTTTCCTTGCCGATGAAGACGCCGGCCGGATAGTTCGCGACGGCATCGTCGGCGAAGAGCTCGGCCACGTCGGCCCACATGCCCTTGTCGACGTAGTACCCGTAGATGCGCTGCAGGCGCTTGACAGCGCTCAGGTTCTCCGCGCTTTGAATCTCGGCCTCCAGGCGATCGAGGCGGGCATCGAGGCCGGCGTCCTTGGGCTGCGCGAGCGCGGGCCGAAGCGCGGCCGCCGCGACGCAAATAAAGAGCACGAAAGCCCTGGCGAGCGTCGATGCCATCAGCGTTCCCCCCTCTTTGCTCGGCGCGGGACCGCTCCCGCGCGCGTCCGCGCGGCGCCGCCATCCGATGGCCGAAAGCGACGCGCCGATCCCGGGAGCCAACCCCGGCTCAGCGAATCTCCGCCGCCTTTCGCGCGCCGCCCGTCAGCTGTCGACGAGATCCAGGAACTGCCACTTCTTGCCTTCGGCCAGCCCCGCGAGCTCTCGCCCGATCGTCGCATACACCGGCGGGGACGACGTGATGTGCTGCGTGCCGGCGTGCATGTCGCGGAACAGCCGCTGGAGCGTTCCGGAGCGCAGCGCCGCGGTACCGGCCGCCTTGTAGGCGAACATGGCCGCATGGTGCGACGACCACGTGGAGTGCGCGAGCGCGAGGCGGATCAGCGTATGCTGCCTCACGGAAAGCTTGTCCCCGCGATCTAGCGTCTCCTTCACGTCGTTCCACGTCTCGTAGACGAGCGCCCGCGCGGAGCGGTAGACCGCTTCGGCGTTCGCGTATTGCTCCTGGAAGCTCGCGCTGTCGGCGAGCGTGCCGCGTCTCGCGGCCTTCTGCCGAACCAGCTCGCCGAGCTCGTCGAGGATGCGTCGGCCGATGCCGCACGCCCAGCCGGAGTGGCAAATCGCCGCGAAGCCGATGATGCCGAGCGTGTAGAGGCTGCCGCCGCGGCGCGGCTCCTCGGTGACCGCGAAGTGCGTATAGGCCTCCGGCACGTGCACGGACTCGATCGTGTAATCGATGCTGCCGGTGGCGCGCAGCCCGAGCACGTCCCAATTGTCGATCAGCGTGGCCTGCTCCACCGGCAGCACGAAGATCCGCGGTTCCCCCGTGCCTTCGATGATGCCGAGCGTGTGGATGTGCGTGCCGTGCTTGATGCCGGATGCGAAGCTCCACGAGCCGCTCAGGAGAAAGCCGCCGTCGTGCGGCACGGCTTTGCCCGGCCGCGTGCCCTGGCCTGCGATGACCGGCAAGCGGGCGCCGCTGAAAAGCTCCTCCACGGCTTCGTCGCCGAGGTACGCGGCGCCCGTGCCGATCGCGAGAGCCGAAGCCATCAGCACCCAGCCCGCGGACGGGTCGCCGTACGAAAGATTCTCGATGACGCGGAGGGAAGAGACCACGTCGAGCTCGTGTCCGCCGCGAACCGAGCGCGGGACCCACATGCCGTAGAGTCCCTCGCGATGCAGCGCCTCCACGACGGGCTCCGCGAGCTGACCGTGCTCGTCGCCGAACTCCGCATGCTCGCGCGCGATCTCCGCGACGCGCCGTGCGCGCTCGGGAAGATCCGGCTGCGCCGCCTCGCTGTTGCTCACCATCCCAGGGCTCCTCCTCGTGCTGAACCTCTTGAACCGCGATTTTGCCCGAATCGTGCCCAAAAATGGTGTCTGACACGATTTTCGCAAAAAAGATGAGCGGCCGAAGCGGCGACCAGCCGCGCGCGAAGAGGGGCTCCGAAGGAGTCCGTCCCAGTAGCGACGCGCCTACGACGGGCCGACGGCCCGCCGCAGCCGTTTCAATGCACCGGCTCCGCCGCCGGCGCCTGCGCGCCCTGCTGTGCCTCGTCTGCCGCGAGCCAGCGCCGCGCGAAGTACATGAAGCCGAGCGCCGTGAGCTTCATCACGACGGCATAGACGAGCGGCACGACGAAAAACTCCTCGTTGCCGAGCAGCGTCAGCATCACGAGCGACGCGAGGCTGATGTTCTGC
>DASVDR010000004.1 GCA_036381015.1 Gammaproteobacteria bacterium | reverse complement strand
CGAGGGCTCGATACCGGTGACGGAACTGTACGACCACGGGTTCGAGCTGCAGGCCTCCGCCATGCTGATGCCGGAGACGCTCAGCGTTTACCTCGTCGGCTCCAAGATATTCGGCGAGTACGGCGAACCCTGGGACTTGGGCATAGGCTTCAACTGGTACCCGTTCCGCAAGCGGCTGATGCGTGTCAACACCGAGCTGCTTTACCTGAAGGATTCACCGGTCGGCTATTCGAGCGTGCCCTTTGCGGTCGGCGGTAACGGCACGGTATTTCAGGCGAACCTGGAAGCGCGTTTCTGAAGGAATGAGCACATGCACCCCGTCGGCCGCCGTGACTGCGATTTGAGGACCCGCATCGAGCGCGCCGCCCTCGCCTGCGCGGCGTCTGCAATCGTGCTCTACGCCGCCGAAGTCCCGGCGCAATCGGCTGCGCCCGAGCCCGTGCTGCACGATTCGCACTTCCACCTGACGAACTACATCCAGCGAGGTCTCGAGATCTCCGAGTTTCTCGAGATCATGGGCGACGAGGTGGGTCGGGCGGCCATTTTCGGGATTCCGTTGCAGCAGACTTGGGCCTACTCCAACACCGGCGACGTCGCGCCGACCTATTACCTGCAGACCGACGCGCCCCTCTATTACTACTCGTTCGTCGACGCGGCGATTGCAAAGGCCTACCTGTCGTTGCCGGCGCAGGATCGGCAGCGCTTCGACCCCATGATCACCGGGTTCAACCCCGCTGACATGTATGCCGTCGATCACATCCGCCGCGTGCTGCTGACTTTCCCGGGAGTCTTTACCGGAATCGGCGAGTTCACCATCCACAAGGAATTCGTTTCGGCGAAGATCGCCGGCGGCCCGGCGAGCCTCTCGGACCCGGCGCTCGACAAGATCCTCGACTTCGCGGGCGAAGCGGGCCTCGTGGTGCTGATTCACAACGACATCGACATGCCGTTCCCGAAGGCCGGCCAGGATCCGTATTCGGCACGGCAGCTCGGTACCTTGCTCCGGCGGCATCCGGGCACGACCGTCATCTGGGCACACATGGGCCTGGGTCGCGTCGTGCATCCGATCGCCGACATGGCCGGAATCATGGAACGCGTGCTCGCCGACCCGGGGCTCGCGCACGTCCACATCGATCTATCGTGGACGGAGACCGCCAAGTACATCGTGGCGAATCCGGAAACGATCGCCATCGCGGCGGACCTGATCAACCGCTACCCGGACAGGTTTTTGTTCGGCACCGACGAGGTGGCGCCGCGCGACCAGGAAACCTATCTCACGAATTATGCGCTTTTCGCGCCTCTTCTCGAGCAACTCGACGAAGCGACGCGGGAGAAGTTCCTGAAAGGCAATTACGAACGATTGTTCGATGCGGCCCGGCTCAAAGTACGGGCCTGGGAAGAGGAAAATCTACGATGAACACACGACGGCAACGATTCGGCACGGCAGTCGCGATGCTTACGGTCCTGGCGGGAGCGGCAAGGGCACAGTCCGACGAGGAGATTCAATCGGCGCTGGATGCGGCCTACATGAAATACAAGGACCTCAGTGAAGGCGCCAATGCGGACTACATTCCGGCGCTCGCGAAGGTCGACCCGAAAATCTACGGCATCGCTCTCGTGACCACGGAAGGCGAGGTCTACACGGCGGGCGACGTTTCTTCGGAAGTATCGATACAGTCGATCTCGAAGGTGTTCACGCTCGCGAAGGTAATGGAAGAGCAAGGGCCGGAGGCGATCGCGAGCACGATCGGAGTGGATGCCACCGGCATGCGCTTCAACTCCATCGTTTCGGTCGAGCTCTCCCAGAAAGCCCTCGGCGGCCCCGAGATGAACTCGCTGGTCAATCCCGGCGCGATCGCAACGACGAGCATGGTAAGCGGATCGACGCGCGAGGAAATCTGGGACAGCATCCTGTCGTTCTATTCGGACTTCGCGGGGCGGCAGCTGTCGGTCGACGAGGAAGTGTTCAAGTCCGAATCGGACACCAACCAGCGCAACCAGGCGATCGGCTATTTGATGTACGCGTACGGCTACATCGAGGACGAGCCGATGCGCGCCACGGACATTTATACCGAGCAGTGCTCGGTGAGCGTCAACGCCAAGGACCTCGCGACAATGGCAGGCACGCTGGCCAACGCCGGCAAGAATCCGGTGACGAACGAGCAGGTCATGCAGTCCGAGAACGTGCCGGAGCTCCTCGCGGTGATGGCGACCGCTGGGCTCTACGACGACTCGGGGAAGTGGCTCTATCGCACGGGACTTCCGGCCAAGAGCGGCGTCGGGGGCGGCATCATCGCCGTGTCACCGGGCAAGTTCGGCATTGCCGTCATCTCGCCGCCGCTCGATGAGGCGGGGAACAGCGTCCGGGCACAGAGAGCCATTGCCGACGTTTCGACGGCGCTCGGCGGCAACCCGCTGGCGCCCGAGGCACGATGATCGGCGGCGACACGGAGTAATGTGACGACCGATCCGTCACGCGCCAAGACGACTCCCTCCTCTCCTTTTATCTTCAGCGAGTAGCAGCAGACCGGGGCGACGGCCGCCAGCCGGACGCCGCGTGCGGTCACGTATCCTTCGGATTGGCCCTCCATCGAATGTCGGCAGCGAGCGTCGCCGCCGTTCTGCTACACTTTCCGAGTCCCGCGCGCTCCTGCGGGCGCTTCTCGAGCCCGCGGTCGCGGCGCCCCCGATGTTCCGAACACTGGCGGCGCGCCATGCGCGTCGCCTGTGAATTGTCGTCTGCCTGGGAGGGTCCATGGGGAGCTCGAAGATTCCGGCGATCGTCAAGCGATACGAGTCGGAGCTACTGGCTGAGTGGGTCGACCTGCAAAGGCGCGAAAACACGTCGCTGACGGGCGCGATCAGCCAGGATCAATTGCATTCCGAGTCGGCGAGCTTCTTGCGGCACTTCGTCGACGCGGTGCAAAACGGCGCCACGCACGGTATCGACGGCGACGACTGGAGCCGGACCCGAGACGTTCTCGAGAATCTGTCGCGCTCGCGCGCACGACAAGGGTTCACACCGAGCGAAACCGCGTTCTTCGTGTTCTCGCTCAAACAGCCGCTGTTCGCCCGGCTGCAGGCCGAGATCAAGGACGGCGGCGACTTCGCCGAAGAGATCGTCACGGCGTCGAAGCTCATCGACCGGCTCGGCCTTCATACCGTCGAGACGTTCCAGAAAAGCCGAGAGGACGTGATTCGCCGTCAGCAGGAGGAGCTCCTCGAGCTTTCGACGCCTGTGATTCACCTGTGGGACGGCATTCTTGCCGTGCCGCTGATAGGCACCCTCGACAGCGCCCGTACGCAGGTCGTGATGGAATCGTTGCTCACGGAGATCGTGTCGACAGGTGCCGGAATCGCGGTGATCGACATCACCGGCGTGCCTACCGTCGACACCATCGTCGCGCAGCACCTGTTGAAGACGGTGGCGGCCGCGCGTCTCATGGGCGCCGAGTGCATCATCAGCGGCATCCGCCCGCAGATCGCGCAAACGATCGTGCACCTCGGCGTGCACCTCGGCGACGTCATTACCAAAGCTTCCCTCGCCGATGCCTTTCGTTACGCGCTGCGGCTGCGCGGCCAGGCCGTGGAGCACACGGCGGCCGACCGGGACTGACTTCGGTGGACATCCCTATCCTGCGGCTCGGTGATACGCTGCTCGTGACCATCCAGGTCGATATGCATGACCGCATGGCGCTCCAGCTTCAGGACGACCTTGCCAACCGTGTCGTCGCCACCCGCGCAAAGGGCGTCCTCATCGACATCTCCGCCCTCGAGGTCGTCGACTCGTTCATCGGCCGAACGCTCGGGAATATCACCGCCATCGCCAAGGTGCTCGATGCCGATACCGTCGTGGTCGGCATGCGGCCTGCGGTGGCGATCACGCTCGTAGAGCTGGGCCTGCAGCTCGACGGAGTACGTACCGCGCTCAACCTCGATCGAGGCATGGAGATGCTCGAGGAGGCCAAGGTTGGACGTCGTCAAAGATGAGAACTTCGAGCTGCGGGTTCAGGAAGACGTCGTGCAGGTGCGCCAACGCGCGCGAGCTTGGGCGGTCGAAATCGGTTTCGGCCTGGTGGAGCAGACGAAAATCGTTACCGCCGCAAGCGAGCTCGCGAGAAACACCGTCGAGCACGGCCGGGGAGGCACGGCACGCTTCCGGTGGGTTCTGAACGGCAGCCGGCACGGATTTCGCATGGATTTCACGGACGCCGGGCCGGGCATCCCGGACGTCGAGCTCGCGATGAAAGACGGGTACACCACCGGCGCCGGCCTGGGCCTCGGGCTCTCCGGTTCCAAGCGTTTGATGAACGACTTCGAGATCGAATCGAAGGTCGGCGCAGGCACGCGTGTCAGCGTGACGCGCTGGCGATGATCACCTCGTCCGCGGTGCGTCTCCTCGATCCGTCCAGCGTCGCGGAGGCCCGGCGCGTGGTGATGAAGCATGCCGAGCATCTCGGCTTCGATGAAGTAGCCCGAAGCAATGCTTCGATCGTCGCGACCGAGCTCGCCAGCAACTTGGTTCGTCATGCCCAGAACGGCATCATCGCCGTCACCGGCCTCGCGTCCCCGGTCGACGCTCGAATCCTGCTGGTCGCCGTGGACAAAGGGCCGGGAGTCCCCGATGTGGCGAAGTGCTTCGAGGACGGCTATTCCTCGGCCGGCTCCTCCGGCAGCGGCCTCGGCGCGGTCTCGCGCCTGGCCTATGGCGTCGATGCCTTCTCGACGCCCCAAGGCACCGTGCTCGTCGCGGAGCTGGCACGCCGCCCGCGACGGAACGGCGAGGATCTCCCGGTTGCAGGGTTCGCGTGCGCGAAGGAAGGCCAAGGCTCGAACGGCGACGCATGGGATTGCAGGTTGATCGAGCGGGGCGTCGCGGTGCTGATGTGCGACGGCCTGGGCCACGGCGTTTATGCGTGTGAAGCGAGCGCCGCGGCCGTCGCGGTCTTTCGCGGGACACCTTGGCGCAGCCCGAAGGAAACCATGGCGGCGATCGGCGAGGCGCTGCGCCCGACGCGCGGCGCCGCCGTGGCGGTCGCGGCGATCGACGCGGATGCCGGGCGGCTCGGATATTGCGGCGTCGGCAACATATCGGCCTGTATCGTCGACCACGCGCGTACCCGGCATTTGGTGTCGCAGAACGGCATTCTGGGCCACACGGCAAGCCGAATCGCGCAATTCGAGTACGATTGGACGGCGGAGAGCAGTCTGGTGATGCACAGCGACGGTATCAGCTCCCGCTGGCAAGCCCATCATCTCGAGCCGTTGTGGCCGCGGCATCCCGGTCTCATCGCCGGCCGGCTCTATCGGGATTTTGCGCGCGGCAACGACGACGTTGCCGTCGTCGTGCTGAGGCACACATGACCCCGTTGGTTCGAATCCGGCTGCGGCACGACCTCGACGCCGTGGGCATGCGCCAGACGGCGCGACACGTCGCGCGGCTGCTCGGCTTCGAGTATCACGATCAGATCCGTATCGCCACTGCCGTTTCCGAGCTCGTCCGGGCCGCCACGGGGGACGACGAAGCCGTCGCCCTTGCAGAGCTTGCCGTCACGAACGACTCGGCCCCACAGCGCCTCGTCATTCGGGTGCGCGGCGCGAATCTCGAATGCGACGCCACGGCCGCGGGCGCCGGCGGGACGCTCGCGGCCGAGCGCCTGCTCGACCGGCTCGATGTCGAGGACCGCGAAAGCGACGAGGTCGTGTTGGCCCGAACGCTGCCGCACGGCGCGCCGTTGGTCACGGCCCTGCGCGCGGAGGAAATCCGAAAGGCAATCCAGCAGATCGATTACACGGCCACACACGCTTATCTCACGGAGCTCAAGCAGCAGAACCGCGAGCTCTCGAGCACGCTCCTGGAGCTCGAGAGGAAGCAGGAAGAGCTTACGCGACTGAACGCCGAGCTCGCGGATACGAACCGCGGCGTGATGGCGCTTTACTCGGAGCTCGACGAGCACGCGAACCATTTGCGCCAGGCCGACGAGATCAAGACGAAGTTCTTCTCGAACATGAGCCACGAGTTCCGGACGCCGCTGAACTCGATTTGTACGCTTTCGAAGCTCTTGCTGGACGAGAGCGATGGACCGTTGAACGCCGAGCAGGCCCGGCAAGTGCGGCTGATTCACGATGCGGCCGGGGAGATGTTGGAGCTCGTCAGCGATCTGCTGGATCTCTCGAAGGTCGAGGCCGGAAAGGTCAGCCTTCAAGTCGGACAGTTCGACGTGGGCGAGCTCTTCGGGACGCTTCGCGGAATGATGCGGCCCTTGCTGCACGGATCTCCGATCTCGCTCGAGTTCGACGAGCCGAGCCACGTGCCCCGCATCATCGGCGACCAAGCGAAAGTCGGGCAGGTGCTGCGCAACTTTCTCTCGAACGCCGTCAAGTTCACCGAGGAAGGCTCGATCAAGGTGAGCGCTCGGCGATTGCGCGACGGCGAGCCCATTTCCGGGCAGAGCAAGCCCGCCGCTCAGGAAAGCGTTCTCTTTTGCGTTGCGGACACCGGCATCGGCATCGGCCCCGACGATCAGGAATTCATCTTCGACGAGTTCACGCAAGTCAGGCATTCGCTTCAGCGCAAAGTACGGGGCACGGGCCTCGGTCTGCCGTTGTGCAGGAAGCTCGCGTCCATGATGGGCGGGCGCGTCTGGGTCGAAAGCGAGCTGGGCGTGGGTTCCCGCTTCTACTTGCTGGTCCCGCGTTTCTACCGGCCGGCGTTCGACCGACTGCCGCCGCTTCGCCAACCGGTTCCTGAAAAGCATCGGGGTATCGGGGCGAAAGCCCCGCTGCTGATCCTCACCCAGAGCGGCGAGCGGTCGCGGCGCATCGAAGCCTTGTTCGAGAAGAGCGTCTTCGAGATCGTACCCGCCGGTATCGACGCGATCACGAAGGACTACCTCGAGCGTCTTCAGCCGCGCGCCGCGATCACAGACTTCGGGCTCACAGGCGCACCGGCGCGCGAGGCGGTCGCCAGACTTCAGCGCTGCGCAATTCCTCTGATCCACCTCGGAGCCGACGGCGACTTCGTCGCCGCCCGGCATCCCTCGACCCGCGCCTGGTGGACATCACGTGCTTCGAAGCACTGCGAAGCAGCATGAGCCGCGTACTACTGGTCGACGACGACGACAGCTTCCGCACGGTGCTTCGCAAGCACGTCGCGCCCTATTGCAAGTACCCGTTCGTCACCGGGGATGCCGCGCTCGCGCTCGCCGCCGCGCAAGCGGGCGACGCCGATTGCATGGTGCTCGATCTCATGATGCCCGATATGGACGGCTTCACTTTGCTGACGCTGCTGCGAGACCATTCGGTGACGTCGACGCTGCCCGTGCTCGCGTGCAGCTCGAAGATGCTGTCTTCGGAAGAGCAGGCTTTGCTGCTCGACTTGCGCGCGCCTTTCCTTCCGAAGCACGCGCTCGACCAGGGCAGCCTTGCCAGCGGCCTCATCGAGGCCGACACCTGGAGCCGGCAAGCGACGCGCGAAGCGGTTCGGGTCCGCGCAGGAGCAGCGTGATGCTGCCTCTCGAGCAGAGCCTGATCCTGATCGTCGACGACAAGGACGCCGCCCGCTACGTCAACGAGCGAACTCTACGCAACGCCGGGTTTCGCACGGCCGAGGCCTCGTGCGGCGAGGAAGCCATCGCGCTGATGCGGAAGCTGAAACCCGACCTCGTGCTGCTCGATGTCGCCATGCCGGACATCGACGGTTACGAAGTGTGCGCTCGCGTGCGCGGGGACGAGACGATCTGCTCCACGGCCATCATCATGCTCTCGGCCACGTTCGAATCGGCCGAGCACCAGGTGCGCGGCCTCGAGGGCGGCGCGGACACCTTCCTCGTCGCGCCCATGGAGCCGGCCGTGCTCGTCGCCACGGTGCGCGCAATGCTGAGGCTCAAGCGCGCCGAGACGCAGCTCCGAGAGTTCGACCGGCGCAAGGACGAATTTCTCGCCACGCTGGCTCACGAGCTGCGCAATCCTCTTGCGCCTCTGCTTTACTGTCTCGACGTAATCGAACGGGAGAGCGGCAACGACAGGCTCGCCGATACGCTCTCGATCATGCGCCGGCAGACCGAGCATCTGGTGCGGCTCGTCGACGATCTCGTCGACATGGGCCGGATCACCCAGAACAAGCTCACGCTCAAGGTCGAGTCCGTTGCGCTTCGAGAAGTGATCGACACGGCGGTGGAAGCGCGGCGACCGGAGCTCGACGCAAAGCACCAAACGCTCAGCGTCGAGATGCCGGAGGACGAAATCCTGCTGCGTGCCGACCGCGTGCGGCTCTCCCAGGTATTCGGCAATTTGATCTCGAACAGCATCAAGTACTCCGGCAACGGCGGCCGCATACGCATCGAGGCGAGCCGCGAGCCGGGACACGTGGCGATTTCCATCACCGACGACGGCATCGGCATGCTGGCCGACGATCTGGATCGAGTGTTCGGACTGTTCGTGCAGGCGCGCCAACCGGGCACGGGCCTCGGCATCGGCCTCGCGCTCGCGCAGCGCATCGTGGAGATGCACGGCGGCACCATCGCCGCGGCGAGCGAGGGACTGCAACGCGGCAGCACCTTTACCGTTCGTCTCCCGGTGCAGGAGACGGCGGGAGAGTACCCGCTCGACGTGGAGCCACTCGACGATTCCGGCACGTCGACGCCGAAGAAGGTTCTCGTCACCGACGACAATGAGGACTCGGCGGACGCCATGGCACATTTGCTCCGCCTGATGAACCACGACGTGCGGGCAAGCTACAGCGGCCGCGAAGCGGTGGACATCGCGCGCGAGTTCAAGCCGGACGTCGTCTTCGTGGATATTTCGATGCCCGATATGGACGGCTTCGAGACCGTTAGAGCCATCCGCGGGCAGCCGTGGAGCGCAGCCACGCTGATCTGCACGTTGAGCGGGCACGGTCAGACGGCCCATCGGCAGGGCTCCGCGGCGGCCGGCGCCGACAGGCACCTCGTCAAACCGATGGGAAGAAAGACCCTCGAGGGGGTATTGCGGAGCGTGCGCCGCGTCGGCGCCGTGACGGCGCAGTAGCGCCACATCCGGTACTATCGGGGCGTTTCTTCGGGGAGGCGCCATGAACGTGCAGCATGTTTTGTCCGCCGCGCTCGTCGCGGTAGGTCTCGTCTCGACCGCCGCGGCGCAAACGTCGCCCGCCACGGGCTCCTGCGATCTCGAAGCGGCGCCCGGCGTTACCGAGCAGCGGCTCTCGTCGGGCGGGCGAGAACGCGGCTATCGGCTGTTCGTGCCGCCGAGCTACGACGGCCGCACGCCGTTGCCGCTCGTCCTCGATCTTCACGGCAGCGGCGGCACGGCGGCCGGTCAGGCGAACACGAGCCGATTCGAGGCGCTCGCGGCGCGCGAGGGATTTCTCGTCGCGACGCTCGAGGCCGCCGAGGGCCGCCGCTGGAACGTGCCCGCGACGGACGATCGTGCTGACGACGTGCTGTATGTCTCCGACGTCATCGATCACGTCGCGGCCCGCGCGTGCACGGATCTCGCGCGCGTCTACGCCACGGGATTCTCGGGCGGCGCGCGCATGTCGTCGCTGCTCGCGTGCCGCCTCGGCGACCGCGTCGCGGCGATCGCGCCGATGGCAGGGCTGCGCTGGCCGGGTCCGTGCGAAGGGCGACCCGTGCCGGTGCTGACGTTCCATGGGCTCGCCGATCGGGTCAACACGTACGACGGGCACGCTGAAGGGCGGGGCGCGGAGTGGCTCGAGAGCGTGCCCGAGGCGCTCGCGGGTTGGGCCGCCCACAACGGCTGCGATCCCGACGCGATTTCCGACGACGAGCCCGGGCCTCTATCGACGTTGCGCTACGAGGGCTGCGACGACGGCGCCGAGGTTCGGCTCGTGCGCATCGACGGGCTCGGGCATGCGTGGGCGCGGGACGAAGTCGATGCGACGTCGGCGATGTGGGAGTTCTTCGGGCGCCACTCGCTGCGGCAGTGAGCCGCGGCTTCGGATAGATCCGACCGCAACCGATCTACTCGACGAGCTGCGCGCGGCCGTCGGAGGCCTCGACGCGCGACGATCCGCGGAAGTCCGAGAGATCGGACGGATACTCGTGTGCGGGCACCCTCCGCGCCGCGCCGCGCCAAATCGTGTACAGCCCGGTGCCGACGATGAGTGCGGCGCCGGTCAGCATCAGGAAATCCGGGCGCTCGCCGAAGACGAGGTTGCCGAGGACCATCGCGAACACGAGACGCGTGTAGCGGAACGGGACCACCACGCTGACTTCGCCGGTTCGCGTCGCCCCGATGAGCGCGTAGTAGGCGAAGCCGCCGACGACGAACATGGCGCCGAAGCGCGCGACGTCCGGCACCGCGAGCCCGACGGGCGGCGTGCCCATCGCAAGCATCATCGCCACTCCGGCCGGAATGTTCGACATGAAGGCCCAGGCCGCGAGCTGGAGGCTCGTGACGTTTGCCGGGACGGCGCGGCTGGAGAGGTCGCGCAGCGCGAGCGCGGCGACGGCGACCACGGCGAGCAACGATGCGGGCGTGAACCCGGCGAGGCCCGGCTGGATCACGAGCAGCACGCCCACGAACCCGATGACGATCGCCGTCCAGCGGCGCCAGCCCACGGTCTCGCCCAGAAACAGCGCGGCGCCGAGCGTCACGGCCAGCGGCGCCGCCTGCAAGATCGCCGAAGCGCTCGAAAGGGTCGTCAGCACGAGCGCCGCCACGAAAGTGATCGAGCCCGCCATCTCGCCGAGATTGCGCAGCACGACGGGCCGCGAGAGCACCTCCCGCGACACGATGCGCTTGCCGTTGGCGAGCGCGAGCGTGCTGAAGATGACGGTGCCGCCGCAGCCGATCAGAGCGAGCACTTGCCCCATCGGCAGCGCGGACGCCGTCTGCTTGATCAGCACGTCCTCGAGCGCGAATCCCACCATCGCGGCGATCATCAGCAGGCTTCCACGCAGGTTGTCCACAACCGTGCCGCTCCGAAGGTTCAGGAGGATCCTAAGGCGTGCGAAGCCCGTAACTCGAGCAGCCGTCGTGGCTGGACCCAGGCGTCAGCGGGCCTCGGGCAGGAGCGCAGGTTACTCCGATCCTTCGTGCGGCGGCACCTTTTCTCGCGCACGGCGTGCGTCAGTCATGCGCCCTCCAACACGCTCGCGATCGCGCCGGTCACCCGTTTCCAGCGCCGTTCCTCCCGCTCGAGCGCCTTGCGTCCTTCCGAAGTGAGGGCGTAGTAACGCGCTCGGCGGTTGTTCTCGCTGAGCCGTTCCTCGCAGCGCACCTTGCCGTCGCGCTCGAGCGCATACAGCGCCGGAAACAGCGACCCCGGGTTGATTTGGAAGGTGCCTCGCGTCAGCAGCTTCAGCCGCTGCGCGATGCCGTAGCCGTGAAGCGGTTCGCGCCGGACGATGGTGAGAATCAGCAAGTCCAGCGTACCCTGAGGGATGTTCAGCTTGCCGTCGGCTCGACCTTTAGGATGCCTAGTCATCCGCCGAGTATGCACGGTTTTGCTTTCGGGCGTCTATCTGGATGGCGGCGCTGCTCCCCGGACGCCGGCAGGTCGCCGCGGCGCGCGCCCGGGCCGCCGTCGCTTTCGCGCATAAATCTCGCCCACACGGCGAACTCATCGCATAGAATCTCTTGTCGCAGGGACCGCTATACGCAGGGTTGCAGGGACCGGCCCGGCCATGGCAGCCGGCGCATCGAGCGTGGTATTGCAGCAACAATGCACAGGGGGAAACCACCAATGGACCAGAATCGATTGCGGGTGCGGAGACTGGCGGTAGCCGTCACGACCGCCTGCGGGGCCGGGTTCCTTGCGACGCACGCTGCCGAGGGCCAGGAGCCCGCGCAGAGCCAGGCCGAGGAAATCATCGTCACCGGCTCGTATCTGGAGCGCCCGGCCGACCGTCCGCAGCCAGTGACCGTGATCTCGGGCGGCGAGATCGAGCTGACTCAGCGCCAGTCCTTGGCCGAGACGTTCAAGGTCATGCCGCAAGTGCAGGCGACATCGGCCATCGTGAACGGAAACGAGAACTTCGTCTCGCCGACGACGAACGTGAACCTTCGCGGCCTCGGAGCGCGTGCCACCCTCGTGCTCTTGAACGGCCGGCGCCAGACCGTGGACGGCAGTCCGGGCCTCGACGGCGTGGTCTCGGTCGACGTCAACAATCTCGCGCCGTCGATCATGATCGAACGGATCGAGGTGCTCACCGACGGCGCATCCGCGCTCTACGGCAGCGACGCGGTGGCCGGCGTCGTCAATCTGATCACGCGCAACGACTTCGAAGGCATCCAGATCAACACCGAGATGCAATCCATTGCCGAAATCAGCTCGAACGACTTCACTTTCGGCGCCCTGTTCGGGTCACAGGGCGAGGATACGGACATCGTTGCGGGCTTCGAGTGGGCAAGCCAAGAGCGCATGAACAGCGAGGACAGGTACTCCGAGCAGCGGCTCGCCGACTTCGGCCTCACCTCGACCTTCGCGAACCCCGGCTCCTATCAGCCGATCGATCCGGCGACAGGCGCGGTGCTGGGTCCGAACGTGCCGGACCCGCTCTGCGGCACCGATACCGTCCGCAGCGGCCTGGCCGCCGGCGTGGTCGCCCCGCTGCCCGGCCCGCCCGGCACCGGCCTCGGTTGCATCATGTCGCTCAGCCTCGGCCGCGCGATCGTGCCGGAATCGACGCAGGCCAACGGCTTGGCGGTGGCGACCCACGACTTCGGCGGCGGCCTGACCGGCCAGGTCGAGATCGGATTTGCGCGCACGCGCTACGCCTACGACTTCGGCTACGGCCTGCCGATCATCGGTCGCTATGTCGTGCCGGGCACGAATCCGGGCGTTGCGGCCGCGGGTCTGGACACCAGCGTGGACTACCTGGTGCGCTATCGCATTCGCAGCCCGCTCGGTGACGAGCCCACGGACACGCGCGCCGAGCAGGACACCTACCGCTTCGCGGGAACCTTCGACGGCAGCTTCGGCGACAGCGGCTGGAATTGGTCGGCCACCGCCACGTTCTCGGCGAACAACACGCGCAACATCGGCGGCGACACGATCGCGGACAGGTTCAGGAACGCTCTCGCGGGATTGGGCGGACCCAATTGCAACCCGGCCGCCGGCACTCCGGGCACCGGCGACTGCTTCTTCTACAACCCGTTCGCGAACCGCTTCCTGGCGCAGCCGGACGATGCGCACTTCAACGACCCGATCCTCGACGACTGGATCTTCGCCAGCAGCAACACCGAAGGCGAGGCGAAGCTCGTCACCTACGACTTCCTCGTCACCGGAGATATCGGTGAGATGGCCGGCGGCCCGACCGGGCTCGCGATCGGCGTGCAGCGGCGCGAGCAGGACTTCTTCCTCGACTTCGACCCGATCACCGAGACCGGCGGTTACGCGTTCAACTCCACGCCGCAACAAGACTACGGCGGCGTTCGCGAGACCGACGCGCTGTTCGCGGAGCTCCTGATGTTTCCGAGCGAAACGGTCGAGGTGCAGCTCGCGGCGCGCTACGAGGACTACGGCAGCGTGGATTCCACGGATCCGCAGATCGGCGTCCTCTGGAGGGCGACCGACCGGCTGTCCATCCGTGCCACCGCCGGGACGTCGTTCCGGCAGCCCGGCGAGGTGCAGAGCTTCGGCACGGCCTCGCAGGGCGGCGGCAATTGGATCAACGGCAACGCGACCAACGCCCGCGGTCTGCTCCAAGGGAACCCGAATCTCCAGCCCGAGGAGTCGCAGAACTTCACGATCGGGTTCAGGTGGGACGTGACCGACAATTTCACGATGGATCTCAACTACTTCGATATCGATTTCGAGAATCTCATCGTGACCGAGGACGGCACCGTCATCATGGCGAACGATGCGGCGGACGGCCTCATCGAGGATCCGCGCATCATCCTGCAACCCAATTCTCCAAGAGAGGTGTGCGAGGTCACGGGGAACGTCGGGCCGACTTGCATCAGCATCGACAATATCGCGCTGTTGATCCTGAGCTACGTCAATCAGGACTTCATGAAGACGTCCGGCATCGACTTCAACTTCGATTGGAGCTTCAGCGGCGGCGCGAACGACTGGAACATCGGCCTCACCGGAACCTATGTCGACGAGTACACGCTCACCAGCGAGGGCCGGGTGTTCGAGGGGGCGGGCAGCTACAACTTCGCGAACTTCGGCTACCCGAATTCGGATCTCGTGGCGAATTTGGCGTTCGACTGGCAGCGCGGCGACCACCATGCCCGCGCCACGATCCGGCACATCGCGGGGCTCCGGAACGACCTGCTTCCGCTGAATCCGGGCACGGAGGAGAAGGATTTCGACACGCTGGATCTCCTCTACCAGTACACGCTGCCTTCGGGACGCGGCACGTTCACGGGCGCGGTCGTCAATGCCACGGACGAAGAGGATCCGATCAATCAGGGAGACCTCAGAACCACGACGAGCTTCGTCTACGACCTGCGGGGACGCATGTACCGGGTGGGATTCTCGTGGGGCTTCTAGGCTAGGCGAGCCCCGACGCCCGGCTCTACGGGGCCAGGTGCGTCGCGAAGAAGTAGGCAAAACCCAGGAGCACGGCCATTTGGCCGAGCACTGCCATGTACACGTGCCGGACGACACCGCTCGCGCTCGCGTGAATCTCTGCCTCGAGGTCACTGCGCATACCCGCGGTTTCCTGGTCAACGACGCGAAGCGCAGAGCGACGAATCGCTCGTCGTAGAACGTAACTCCCCTGGCCGTGCAGCGCTCGAACTGGCCGGGATGAGCGAATCTCTACCGAGGATAATCGGGGCAGACGTAAGGCACCGCCGCCGGCACGAGCCGCTCTTCGATCGAGCCGTTGCCGCCTGCGAGGTCGATCCTGAGCACGAGCTCGGTCTCGGTCAGCGTTACGATCACGGCCCGAATGGCTATGCCGTCCTCGCGCCAGAGCAGGCGCCCGTCGGATTCGCGCTCCCAGTGCGACAGTCGGTGCGTTTCCCAACACGAGTCCTGAATCAACGTACCGTCGCTCAGGAAGGCTTTGATGACGCCGGGTCGTTCCGCGGGCTCGGACAATGTCCACACGCGGTTCACGAGCAGGTCAGTGCCCGCGGGGTCGCCCTCGCTCGCCGACGGAGCAGGACGCTGCCCGTTCGTGCAGGCGAAACAGACGAGCGGCAGGAGAAGCGTTCGGGCGCCGTGCAACATGCCTTGCTCCGCGGCGGCGCCTTACCCGCCGCCGCGGACCGCACGCGGCGCGCGGACGAAGAAGGCGCAACCGACGGCGAGCAGCGATAGGAACGCACCGCACACGAATGCCGCGCGGATCCCGCCGGTGAGTGCCTCGGTCTCGGGCAGTGCTCCGAGCCCGGCCATCCGCGCCGACATCAGCGTCACGAAGAGCGCGACGCCCGTCGCGCCCGCCACCTGCTGAATGGAGCCGAGCAGCGCGCTGCCATGCGAGTAAAGCTCGGGCTTGATCGAGGACAAGCTCACGGTGAAGAGAGGCGTGAACAGAAATGCGAACCCGATGCTGATGATCACGTGCCCGAGAAGAATCGCGCCGATCGAAGTCGTCGTCGTCAGCAGCGTCATGGCCCAGAGCACGAGGCTCACGACGATGACGCCGGGCACGAGCAGGCGCGTCGGGCCGACGCGATCGTAAAGGCGCCCGACGGGGGGTCCGAGCAGCCCCATGAGGAGACCCCCGGGCAAGAGCAGCAGGCCGGTCTGCAACGTCGAGAGGCCGAGCACGTCCTGCAGGTAAATGGGCAGCAGGATGATCGTGCCGAAGAGCGTCATCATCATGATCGCCATGAGCAGCACCGACAGCGTGAACGTCCGCGACGCGAACGTCCGCAGATCGAGCAGCGGCCCGTTCGTCTTCTGCAGCGCGATCTGCCGGAGCACGAACGCGATCATCGCGACGGCGCCGACCGCGAGCGGCAGCGCGACCGGTATCGGCCTTGCGGCGCTCGGCACGCCCAGTGCGCTGATCCCGTAGACGGCTCCGCCGAAGGCGAAGGCGGAAAGGATCACCGAGAGCACATCGAGCGGCGCGTAGCGCGGCGTCGTCACGTTCTCGATCCGGCGCACCCCGAGCGAGAGGGCGCCGAGCGCGATCGGCAGCACGAGGATGAAGAGCCAGCGCCATTCGAGGTAATTCAGGATGAGGCCCGACAGCGTCGGCCCGACGGCGGGCGCGACGGACATCACGATCGAGATGTTGCCCATCGTCTTGCCGCGCGTCTCGGGCGGCACGAGCGTCATGACGGTCGTCATGAGCAGCGGCATCATGATCGCGGTGCCCGAAGCCTGAATTACGCGGGCGACGATGAGCAGCCCGAGGCCCGGCGAGACCGCGGCGACGAGCGTGCCGAAAACGAACAGCGACATCGCGGCGATGAAGATCGGCCGCGTATGCAGGCGCTGCAGCAGGAAGCCGGTCACCGGAATCACGACCGCCGTCGTCAACAGAAACGCCGTCGTGAGCCACTGCACGGCGTTGGCCGTTACGTTCAAGCTCACCATCAGCGGCGGCAGCGCGACGCTCATCACGGTCTCGTTGAGAATGACGACGAAGGCCGAGACGAGCAGCAGATTGATGACGAGGCGGTTGCGCGCCGCGACGGCCGGCGAAACGGCGGCAGCCGCCGGACCGGCTGCGGCATCGGCGGGCGAAATTGCGGCGGCGTCGCCGTCGGCCGCGTCGGACGGCGCAAGTGGGTCGAACGTCATGGATCTCGAGGCTTGGGTTGGGCTGGGCTGGGCGTCGCCCGCTGAATCGGGCCCGTATGTATGCCACAGATCGAGCCGCCGGGACAGGGGGGCACGCATTTCGCCCGGGAATCGTCCCGAATTGCGGAGAGCGGGCGGCCGTCCCGCGCGCGGGACGGGCTGTGCGAATCCGGGACGCCGCGGTCGAGTCGCCGCTACCCGACACGACGCGCGTACCCGGTTGCGATCAACGACTTATTCTCTCGGCCTCCGTTGGCATGATTCGTGCGATTCGACGCTGGCGGCTACCGTCTTGCCGAGGCGCCGTCCGGGGGGGCTCCATCGCATGAACATCACAGCGTTCTTCGATTCCGTCGGCCGCGACCTGCGCTACGCGCTCCGCGGCTTGTCGCGGCGGCCCGCATTCACGTTTGCCGCCTTGCTCACGCTCGCGCTCGGCATCGGTGCGACCGTCGCGATCTTCAGCGTCGTCTACTCCGTGCTGATCAAGCCGCTGCCGTATCCGAACGCGGGCGAGCTCGTGCGAATCAGGCATAGCGCGCCGGGCATCAATGTCGACGATCTCGCCGCCTCGTCGACGATGTACCTCACGTACCGCGACGAGAACCGAACGTTCGCCGACATCGGTATGTGGCAAGAGGATTCGGCGACGCTGAGCGGCCGCGGCGCGCCCGAGCGGGTGCGCGCGCTTCGCGTCTCGCACGGCACGCTTCAAGCGCTCGGCGTGCAGCCGATGCTGGGACGTTGGTTCACCGAAGCCGAGCACGGACCGGCGGCGGAGGGACCTGCGCCCGTCATTCTCTCGTATGGGTTCTGGCAACGGCGATTCGGCGGCGACGAGGCGGCGGTCGGGCGCGAGCTCTCGGTCGATTCGCAGCCGGCGCAGGTCGTCGGCATCATGCCGCGCGACTTCAGATTCCTCGATATGACGCCGCAGCCCGACGTGATCCTCGCGGTGCGCCTCGACCCTGCCCGGCAGGTCATCGGCTCCTTCGGCTTCCAAATGCTCGCGCGCCTCGAGCCGGGCGTTACGCCGGCCGAGGCACGTGCCGACGTCGAGCGCATGCTGCCGATCTGGCGCGACGCGTGGCCGATCATGTCCGGCGCCGCACTCACGCGCCAAGCGATCTCGAGCATGCGCATCACGCCGTCCGTTCGCTCCCTGAAGGAAGACCTGGTCGGCGACGTCGCGAGCATGTTGTGGGTGCTCATGGGCGCGATCGGCGCGGTGCTGCTCGTCGCCTGCGCCAACATCGCGAATCTGATGCTCGTCCGGGCGGACGCGCGGCGGCAGGAGCTCGCGGTACGCGCCGCGCTCGGAGCCGTGCCTGGGCGCATCGCGCGGGAGTTGCTCGTCGAGAGCTTGGTCGTAGGCGCGGCCGGCAGCCTCGTCGGATTGGGCTTGGCCTACGTCGGGCTGCGCGTGCTCGTTGCCATCGGCCCGAGCGACCTGCCGCGCCTGCAGGAAATTTCGATTCACGCGCCCGTGCTCGCGTTCACGGTCGCCGTGTCGCTTGCGTCCACGCTCCTGTTCGGGTCGGTCACGGCGCTCAAGCACGCATTGCACGTGGATGCACCGCTGGTCGGCGAGGCGCGCGGGTCGAGCGCGAGCCGCAAGCGCACGACGACGCGCAGCGCTCTGGTCGTCGTGCAGGTGGCGCTCGCCCTCGTGCTGGTCGTGAGCGCGGCGTTGATGATGCGGACGTTTCAGGCCCTGCGCGACGTCGACCCCGGCTTCTCGGACCCCGCGACGATTCAAACCGCGCGCATCTGGATTCCGGAGGACCTGTTTCCCGACCCGGAGCAATACACGCGCATGCAGCGCGAGATCCTCGACAAGATCGCGGCCATTCCGGGCGTCGATTCAGTGGCCTTTGCAAGCCTTCTTCCGATGGAGGCGCAGCAGCAGAACGGCCCTCCCGTCGTCGTCGAAGGCCGAACGCTGCCGGCAGGAGAGACGCCGGTCACGCGCAGATACAAGTTCGTCTCGCCCGGCTATTTCGAAACCATGGGCACGCGGACCGTCGCGCGACGCGGCGTGACTTGGAGCGATATCGAGGCGGGCGGCCGGGTGGCCCTGATTTCCGAGGATTTCGCCCGCGAGATCGCGGAAGAGCCCGCGGGCGCGCTCGGCAGTCGCATCCGGCCGCCCTTCGGCGCGGACGCGTGGCGCGAAGTGATCGGCGTGGTGCAGAGCGTCCACGAGGACGGGTTGTACGAGGAAGCACCCAGCTCCGTGTACTGGCCCGCGCTCGCGGAACAGCTGGGCAACCGCGCCGTTACCGGAACGCCGGCCGTCACTTTCGCGATCCGCAGCGAGCGCGCGGGCACCGCGAGCCTCGTGGAAGAGGTCCGCCAGGCGATCCAGTCGGTCAGCGGGAGCATCCCGATGGCTTTCGAAGGCACGATGCAGACCTTTTACGCCGGCTCGCTGGCGCGCACGTCGTTCACGCTCGTGATGCTCGCGATCGCAGGCTCGATGGCCCTCGCGCTCGGCGTCGTCGGGATCTACGGCGTCATCGCCTACGTCGTCGCCGAACGGACTCGAGAAATCGGGATTCGGTCGGCCCTCGGCGCCGAGCCGCGGCAGCTCGAGAGGATGTTCCAGCTGCACGGCCTTGCGCTCACCGGAGCGGGCGCCGCGGCGGGTCTCGTCGCAGCGTTGGCGCTGGGGCGCGTGATGTCGTCGCTGCTGTTCGGCGTCGGCGCGACGGACCCCGCGGCCTATCTCGCCGCGCTCGGCGTGATCGTCGCGGCCGCGGCGCTCGCGAGCTACATGCCCGCCCGCCGCGCGGCGACGATCGACCCGATGGCGACGCTGAAGGCGGAGTGATGCCGCGTCCGTTGCCGCGCCGCAGGCCCGGCAGCGTGCGTCACGCGCCGACGTAGGCCGCGAGATGCTCGCCGGTGAGCGTGGAGCGATCGGCGACGAGGTCGGCGGGTGTGCCCTCGAACACGATCCGGCCGCCGTCGTGCCCCGCCCCGGGGCCGAGGTCGATGATCCAGTCGGCATGCGCCATGACCGCCTGGTGGTGCTCGATGACGATCACCGACTTGCCGGAGTCGACGAGCCGGTCGAGCAGCGCGAGCAATTGCTCGACGTCGGCGAGATGCAGGCCCGTGGTCGGCTCGTCGAGGACGTAGATACCGCCCTTCTCGGCCATATGCGTGGCGAGCTTGAGCCGCTGCCGCTCGCCGCCCGAGAGCGTCGTGAGCGGCTGGCCGAGCGTCAAGTAGCTCAGGCCCACGTCGGCGAGCCGCTCGAGGATCGCGTGCGCGGCCGGCGTGGCCCCATCGCCCGCGCCGAAGAACTCCTCGGCCTCGATCACGGACATCGCGAGCACCTCGCTGATGTCGCGGCCGCCGAGCTTGTACTCGAGCACCGAGGCCTGAAAGCGCTTCCCCTCGCACTCCTCGCAGGGGATGGCGACGCCGGCCATCACGCCCAAGTCCGTGTAGACGACGCCGGCGCCGTTGCAGTTCGGGCAAGCGCCCTCCGAGTTGGCGCTGAAGAGCGCCGGCTTCACGCCGTTCGCCTTTGCGAATGCCTTGCGGATCGGGTCGAGCAGCCCCGTATACGTTGCCGGGTTGCTGCGACGCGAGCCGCGAATCGGTGCCTGGTCGACGGCTACCACGGCCGCCGAGGACGGGACCGACTGCACGAGCGAGCTTTTGCCGGAGCCCGCGACGCCGGTGACGACGACGAGGACTCCGAGCGGGATGTCGACGTCGATGTTGCGCAGGTTGTGCGTCGTCGCGCCGCGAATCGGAAGCACGCCCGCGGGCTCCCGCACCGCGTCCTTCAAACCCGTCACGTCGTCGAGATGACGGCCGGTGACGGTGCCGCTCGCCCGCAGCCCGTCGACGGTGCCCTCGTAGCACACCTTGCCGCCCGCCGCGCCGGCGCCGGGGCCGAGATCGACGACGTGGTCGGCGATCGCGATCGTCGCGGGCTCGTGCTCGACCACGAGCACCGTGTTGCCCTTGTCCCGCAGCCGCAGCAACAGGTCGTTCATCCGTTCGACGTCGTGCGGATGGAGGCCCGTGGTGGGCTCGTCGAAGACATAGGTGACGTCGGTGAGCGAGGAACCGAGGTGGCGGATCATCTTGACGCGCTGCGCCTCGCCGCCCGACAGCGTCCCCGACGGCCGCTCGAGCGAGAGATAGCCGAGCCCAATCTCCACGAACGAATCGAGAGTGTGCCGGAGCTTGGCGAGCAGCGGCGCCACCGACGGCTTGTCCAAGCCGCGCACCCACTCGGCGAGATCGCTGATCTGCATCGCGCAGGCGTCGGCGATGCTGATCCCGTCGATCTTTGATGAGCGGGCCGTCTCGCTGAGCCGCGTGCCGCCGCAGTCGGGGCACACGGTGAAGGTGATGGCCCGGTCGACGAACGCACGGACGTGCGGCTGCATCGCGTCCCGGTCCTTCGAGAGGAACGACTTCTGGATGGCCGGGATCAGCCCCGTGTAAGTCAGGTTGATCCCGTCGACCTTGATCTTGGTCGGCTCCTTGTGGAGCAGGTCGTGCAGCTCCTTCTTCGTGTACTTGCGGATCGGCTTGTTCGGATCGAAGAAGCCGCAGCCGCGGAAGATGCGGCCGTACCAGCCGTCCATGCTGTAGCCGGGAATCGTGAGCGCGCCTTCGTTGAGCGACTTGCCGTCGTCATACAGCGCTGACAGGTCGAAATCGGAGACCGAGCCCCGGCCTTCGCAGCGCGGGCACATGCCGCCCGTGATGCTGAAGCTGCGGCGCTCCCTCACGGTCTCCCCGCCGCGCTGGAACGTGACGGCACCCGCGCCGCTGATCGAGGCGACGTTGAAGGAGAATGCCTGCGGCGAGCCGATGTGCGGCTGCCCGAGCCGGCTGAAAAGAATGCGCAGCATCGCGTTCGCGTCGGTCGCGGTACCGACCGTGGAGCGGACGTCGGCGCCCATCCGCTCCTGGTCGACGATGATCGCGGTCGTCAGGCCTTCGAGGACATCGACGTCGGGCCGTGCCAGCGTCGGCATGAAGCCCTGAATGAAGGCGCTGTAAGTCTCGTTGATCATCCGCTGCGACTCCGCCGCGATCGTGCCGAACACCAGCGAGCTCTTGCCCGAGCCGGAGACGCCGGTGAACACCGTCAGGCGGCGCTTCGGGATCCGGACGCTGACGTCCTTGAGATTGTTCACGCGCGCGCCGTGCACGCGGATCCAATCGTGGCTGTCCGCGACGTGCGCCGACTGCGTGTCCCTCCTTCTCGTAGGGGCTTCCTTCGGGCCCGGCGCCGTCGCTGCAGTCGACTTTGGTGCGGTCGTACGAGCGGCGCGCTCCCTCGCTGCGGGGGCACCCTTAGCGGCCGACCTCGCGCCGCTCTTCTTCGCGCCGCTCTTCTTCGCGGCGGTCTTCTTCGCCGCGGGCTTCCTCGTCGCCACGCTCATCATGGACCCGAACGGCTCAGCCGCGCTCCTGGATGCGGAGCAGGTTGCCCGCGGGGTCGCGGACGGCGCAGTCCCGAACCCCGTACGGCTGCTCGGTCGGTTCCTGGACGACCTCGGCGTCGGTCGCCGCAAGCCGTGCGAAGACGGCATCGAGGTCAGGCGTGGCCAGCAGGAGCATCGCGTAGGTCCCCTTGGCCATCATCTCGGCAATGGTGCGGCGCTCGTCGTCGGTAATGCCGGGATCGACGGCCGGGGGATGCAGAACGATGGACGTGCCGGGCTGGCCGGCGGGGCCGACCGTGAGCCATCGCATTTTGCCGTGCCCGACGTCATTGCGAACCTCGAAGCCGAGAACGTCGCGATAGAAGGCCAGGGATACCTCCGGGTCGTCGTGCGGGAGGAAGCTCGCGTAAATCTTGATGTCCATGGCAGTCCTCGATGGGGTGTCCATGGCCATGCTAAAGCGGCTCGAGGGCCGGCGCTTCTCGATTCCTGATCGGTCGGGTCACCTGTTTGGCGATGCAGGACGGCATTCCGGCCATTGCATCCGCCGCGCGGCGGCGATAGACACTGGGCGGCACGCCGACGAGCTCCGTGAAGCGAGTGCTGAAGGTGCCGAGCGACGAGCAGCCGACCGCGAAGCAGGCGTCGGTGACGCTGACGTCGCCGCGGCGCAGCAGCGCCATCGCGCGCTCGATCCGCCGCGTCATCAGATAGGAGTACGGCGACTCGCCGTACGCGCGCCGGAACTGGCGGCTGAGATGCCCGGCGGACATGTTCACGCCGCGAGCGAGAGCCTCGACATCCAGCGGGTGTGCATACTCCCGGTCGATCCTGTCGCGAACGCGGCGCAGCCGAACGAGGTCGCGCAGGTGTTGTGCCGGATCGGCTCTCTTGCTCATCCAGGCGATCGTGCCGAGTCGCACCGGAGTTGTCCAGGCCGAAGTGGCCCAAGGGCTCGGAAGTCGTTACAGTCGCACGAGCCGGTTCGCCTCGCAGACAAGAGCTGCGCGGCATCGGCTAGTGTCCCGCAAATACCTATACCTGATGCTTGACGGGACGCTCGCGCACGCCACCTCAGCGCTCACTGCGTTCGCGCTGGGGACCCCGGGCAGGGACGCCCGCGAGCGAGCCTACAGGGACGTATTCACGGCGTTCCCGGCAAGCATCAGGTATAGGTATTTGCGAGACACGAAATGCCTACGCAGCGTTCAAGCAAGGAGGTTAGATGTCAATTCAGCACTACAAAGGCGGTTGCCAGTGCGGCGCCGTCGCGTACGAAGTGGACGTCGATCTCGACAACACGATCACGTGCAACTGCTCGCGCTGCCAGAAGCTGGGCTTCGTGCTCGCGTTCGCGCCCGTGGAAAGCTTCGACCTCAAGTCGGGCGAGGAGAGCTTGACCGAGTATCGCTTCAACAAGAAGCAGATCCGGCATCTCTTCTGCAAGATCTGCGGCGTCGAGAGCTTCGCAATGGGGAAGCGGCCGAGCGACGGCGCGGATATTGCCGCAATCAACGTCAATTGCCTGGAGGGCGTCGACCCGAGGTCGCTGAGCTCGAAGCACGTCGACGGGAGAAGCTTCTAGCGCGAGCGTGGTGCGCATCGCGATAGCGCGCAAAGCACTCACGGCACGTCGAGCGGCAGCGGCGCGTCAAGCGGCGGCGCGGCCTTCCAAGAATGCCTTCAAGGCTTTCGCCGTATGCGACCTCGATCGCCGCGCAGCGACCTGCTCCGGCGGCCCCTGCGCGACGACGCGCCCGCCCCCGTCGCCGCCTTCGGGTCCCAAGTCGATCAGCCAGTCCGCCTCGGCGAGCACGTCGAGGTTGTGCTCGATCACGACCACGCTGTGACCGGCATCGACGAGCCGGTGCAGCACGCGTGTCAGCTTCTCCACGTCCGCGATGTGCAACCCGATCGTCGGCTCGTCGAGCACATAAAGCACGTGCTCGCCGGACGCGCGCATTCTGCCGGCGTCACGCCGTGCCTTCGCGAGCTCCGTCACGAGCTTCACGCGCTGCGCCTCGCCGCCCGAGAGCGTCGGGCTCGGCTGGCCGAGCGTGAGGTACCCGAGGCCGACGTCGCTGAGCAGCGCGAGCGCGTGCCGAATCTTCGGATGCGCGTCGAAGAACTCCGCCGCCTCGTCGACGGTCATCGCGAGCACCTCGCCGATGTTCTTGCCGCGATAGGTCACGTCGAGCGTCTCGGTATTGAAGCGCGCGCCGTTGCAGCGCTCGCACGGCACGCGCACGTCGGGCAGGAAGCTCATCTCGATCTTCTTCAAGCCCTGCCCTTCGCACGCTTCGCAGCGGCCGCCGGCCACGTTGAACGAGAAGCGGCCCGCGTCGTAGCCGCGCAGCGCCGCCTCCGTCGTCTGGGCGAAAAGCCGGCGCACGTCGTCCCAGAGGCCGACGTACGTCGCGGGGCACGACCTCGGCGTCTTGCCGATCGGCGTCTGGTCGACCTCGAGCACGCGGTCGATCCGCCCCGCGCCTTCGATCGCATCGCACCCGACGAGCGGCACGGTTTTGCCGCCGCGCGCGCCGCGCGCCGCGAGTAGGCGCTTCAGGTTATCGCGCAATACGTGCCGGACGAGCGTGCTCTTGCCGCTGCCGCTGACGCCGGTCACGCAGACGAGCCGCTCGAGCGGTATCGCAACGTCGATCCCTTTCAAGTTGTGGCGCCGCGCACCGCGGATCACGAGGACGTCGCCGTTCTCCGCGCTCGCCTCTCGACCAGCGGCCTTTCGCGATCCCGTGCCTCGCCGCGCAGCCGCGCCGCGGCTGCCGTTGCGGAGCGCGGATCGTGCCGCGATCCGCGGCACGTCGGTCGGCCGCCTGGGCATGATCGGATGCCGCGGCGGCGCCGCGAGCACCCGCCCCGTCACCGAGCGCGGCGCGGCGAGCAGATCCTGCAGCGAGCCGTGCGCGACGACCTCGCCGCCGTGCGTCCCGGCGCCCGGGCCCAAGTCGATCACGTGCTCGGCACGGCGGATGGTTTCCTCGTCGTGCTCGACGACGACGACGGTGTTGCCTTTCGCCGAGAGCGCGGCGACCGTGTCGAGCAGCAGGCCGTTGTCGCGCGGATGGAGGCCGATCGTCGGCTCGTCGAGGATGTAGCAGACGCCGCGCAGGTTCGAGCCGAGCTGCGATGCAAGACGGATCCGCTGCGCCTCGCCGCCCGAGAGCGTCGGCGCGCCGCGGTCGAGCGTCAGATAGCCGAGCCCGACGAGGTTCAAGAATTCGAGCCGGTTCACGAGCTCCGGCAGCACGTCGCGCGCGATCTCGCGCTCGCGCCCCAGGAGCTTGAGTCGCTTGAAGTACGCGAGCGCGCGCGAGATCGACATCGCGCCGAAATCCGAGATCGAGAGGCCGCGAAAATAGACCGCCTCCGCTTCCGGGTTCAGGCGCCTGCCGCCGCAGACGCCGCACGTCTCGGGCTCGGCGTCCTCGAGACCGTTGCTTCTGCTGCGGCCGCGAGCGCCGCGGCGGCGCTTCCCGCTCGACGTGCGGCGTGCGGCCGAGCCGCCGTTCGCGCCGTCGCCGAGCCACGGCTCATCGCTCTCGTCCTCGCCCGCGACCGTCGCGAGCCCGGTGCCGTAGCATGCCTCGCACCACCCGCGGCGCGAGTTGTACGAGAACATCCGCGGGTCGAGCGGCTCGAAGCTCCGACCGCAGCTCGGGCAAGCGCGCTCGGTCGAGTAGAGCTCGCCGGCCGGGCCGCGGCCGTCGCGGTTCGCGCGGGCCGAAACGATCCGCACCATGCCGCGTCCGAGCCGAAGCGCGGCCTCGACCGCCTGCTCGAGCTCCGCCCCCGTCTTCGGCGCGACGGCGAGCTCCGCGACCGGCAGCTCGATGTCGTGCTCCTTGAAGCGGTCGAGGCGCGGCCACGCATCCGTCGGCACGTCCGTGCCGTCGACGCGCAAGGTCCGATAGCCCTTGTTGCGCGCCCACTCGGCGAGGTCCGTGTAGTAGCCCTTGCGGCCGATCACGAGCGGCGCGAGTAAGCGGATGCGCTTTCCGCGGTACTTCGTCGCGAGCTTCGCGACGATCTGCTCGGAGGTCTGCGCGTTGATCTCGACGTCGCAGTCCGGGCAGCGCTGCACGCCGAGCTTCACGAACAGCAGGCGCAGGAAGTGATGAATCTCGGTAAGGGTCGCGACGGTGCTCTTCCGCCCGCCGCGGCTCGTCCGCTGCTCGATCGCGACAGTCGGCGGTATGCCGTAGACGGCATCGACGTCCGCGCGGGACGCAGGCTCGACGAACTGCCGCGCGTACGCGTTCAACGACTCGAGGTAGCGGCGCTGTCCCTCGGCGAACAGGATGTCGAACGCGACGGTGCTCTTGCCGCTGCCGCTCACGCCGGTGATCACGGTGAGCTTGTCGCGCGGAACCGTGACGTCGACGTTCTTCAAGTTGTGCTCGCGCGCATGGACGATTTCGATCGACTCGGCGCCGTTGCCGGCTGACGCCCTCGCGGACGGCGCCACGCCTTCGCCGGCTGCCGCCGCAGCCGTCCGCGTCCGCCGCATCGCCTTCGCCGCCGCGGCGCGGGGCGCTTGCGAGTCTGCGCCGACGGCGCGGGGCGAGACCGGAGCGGCAGCAGACTCGGCGACACGATCGGCACGGCGGCCGCGCTTGCGCCCGCGCTCGAGACGCGCGCGCTCGGCTCGATACCGTTCGAGCATCTGCCCCGTGCGGCTCTCCGGCACGCGAAGGATGTCGTCCGGCGTGCCGCACGCGACGACCTCGCCGCCCGCGTCGCCGCCTTCCGGCCCCAGGTCGATCACCCAATCGGCGACATCGATCAGATCGAGGTGATGCTCGACCAGCACGACGGAATGGCCCTCGTCGAGCAGTTGCTCGAGCGCGCCGAGGAGCTTCGCGACGTCGGCGAAGTGGAGCCCGGTCGTCGGCTCGTCGAACAGGAACAACGTCGGCGACGTGCGCCGGAAGCCGTTGCGGGCGCCGGCCAGATGGCTCGCGAGCTTCAGGCGCTGCGCCTCGCCGCCCGACAAGGTCGGCACCGGCTGCCCGAGCGCGACGTATTCGAGGCCGACCGCGACCAGCGGCTCGAGGCGCTTGACGACCTCCGGCGCGTGCGCGAAGAACTCGACCGCCTCGGCGACGGTCATCTCGAGCACGTCGGCGATCGACTGTCCGGAAGCCTTGACGTTTGCCGCGCCCGGCCGCGCGAGCTTCACCTCGAGCACTTCCGGCCGGTAGCGCTTGCCGTCGCATTCGCCGCATCGCAAATACACGTCGCTCAGGAACTGCATCTCGACGTGCTCGAACCCGTTGCCCGAGCAGACCGGGCAGCGCCCGTTGCCGGAATTGAAGCTGAACGTGCCGGGGGTGTAGCGGCACTCGCGGGCGAGCGGCTCCGCCGCGAAGAGCTTGCGGATCGGCTCGAGCGCGCCGACGAAGCTTGCGGGGTTCGAGCGCGTGGTCTTGCCGATCGGCGACTGATCGACGAGCACGACGTCGTCGACGGCGTCCGCGCCGGCGATTCGACGGTGCTTGCCCGGCTGCTCCTGCACGCGGCCCTTGAGCTTCGCGAGCGCCCGGTAGAGGACGTCCTCGACGAGCGTCGACTTCCCCGAGCCGCTGACGCCGCTGATGCAGACCAGGCGTCCCAGCGGAATGCGGACGTCGATCTCCTTGAGATTGTGCTCGGCCGCGCCTTCGACGACGAGCCAGTCCTGATCCTCACCCACGGGGCGGTGGCGCCGCTCCGCGCCGATCCGCCGCTCGCCGCGCAGGTACTCGGCCGTGAGCGTGGCGCCCTCGCCTATCAGGCGCTCGGGCGGGCCGTCGAAGACGACACGGCCGCCGGCGCGCCCCGGCCCGGGCCCGAGGTCGACGATCCGATCCGCCGCGCGCATGACCTCGCCGTCGTGCTCGACGACGAGCAGCGTGTTGCCGGCGTCGCGCAGCTTCTCGAGCACGCCGATCACGCGCCGCATGTCGCGCGCGTGGAGACCGATGCTCGGCTCGTCGAGCACGAAGAGCGTGTTCACGAGCGACGTGCCGAGCGCGGTCGTCAGGTTGATGCGCTGCACCTCGCCGCCCGAGAGCGTGCGCGATTGCCGGTCGAGCGTGAGGTAGCCGAGGCCGACCTCGTTCAGGTACGCGAGGCGGGTGAGGATTTCGTCCAGGACCAGCTCGACGGCGGAAAAAGGCGTCTCGGAAAAAGGTGTCTGACACCTTTTTCCGCGGAAAAAGGTGTCTGACACCTTTTTTCGGTCGCCGCGCAGGCGCTCGAAGAACGCGAGCGCGCGGTCGAGCGGCAGCATCATCACGTCGTGGATCGTGAGACCGGGGAGCGCGGCGAACGTCTCGTCGTCGACCTGCAGGTTGCCGGGACGGAAGCGGGCCGCGGGGTCCACGACTGAGCGCGCGTCCTCGAGCGAGCCGATCCGCCACAGCAGCGATTCCGGCTTCAGGCGCGCGCCCCGGCAGGCCGGGCAGAGATCGTACGAGCGGTACTTCGAGAGCAGCACGCGGATGTGCATCTTGTACGCGCGCCCCTCGAGCCATGCGAAGAAGCGCTTGAGGCCGTACCACTTGCGCTCGCTCCATGAGCCCTCCCCTTCGATGACCCAGTCCTGCTCCTCGGGCGTGAGATCCGCCCACGGGACGTTCACGCGGATGCCGCGCTTCTTCGCGAAGCGGATCAGGTCGTCCTGGCACTCGCCGTAGCTGCGGCTCTGAAACGGCTTGACGGCGCCTTCCGCCAGAGTCTTCGTCGGGTCCGGGATCGCGAGCCGATAGTCGATGCCGATCGTGCGGCCGAAGCCGCGGCAAGTGTCGCAGGCGCCGACCGGCGAGTTGAACGAGAAGCTGTTCGGGATCGGGTTGGCATACGCGCGGTCGCAGTCCGCGCAGTGAAGCGCCGACGAGAAGCGCAGCACGGCGTCCGGGTCGTCGAGCAGGCGCACGGCGACCCGGCCCGCGCCGTGCCGCAGCGCCGCCTCGAGGTCCTCCACCGCGCGCGACCGGTTGTCGGCCCTGAGCACGAGCCGGTCCTGCACGACCTCGACGCGCTCGCGCGAGCGCTCCGCGATCCGCGTATAGCCCTGGCGGGCGAGGTAGCCCTCGACCTCCTCGGCGCTGAAGCTCGTTGGAACCGCGACCGGAAACGTGATCGCGATGCGCGGCGTCTCGCCGGCGGCGAGGAAGCGCCGCTCGAGCTCCTCCCAGACCGTCTCGGGCGTGTCGCGCCTCACGGGCCGGCCGCAGCATTCGCAGTAAAGCACCGCCGCCCGGGCGAAAAGCAGCTTCAGGTGATCGTTGAGCTCCGTCATCGTGCCGACGGTCGAGCGCGACGTCCGGACCGGGTTCGTCTGGTCGATGGCGATCGCGGGCGGAATGCCCTCGATCGCGTCGGCCTTCGGCTTGTCCATCCGGTCGAGGAACTGGCGGGCATACGGCGAGAACGTCTCGACGTACCGGCGCTGACCCTCGGAGTACACCGTGTCGAACGCGAGCGACGACTTTCCGGACCCGCTGACTCCGGTCACGACGATCAGCTCGCCGAGCGGCAGGTCCAGATCGAGGTCGCGCAGGTTGTTCTGCCGTGCGCCGCGGACGCGGATCGCGTCGGCGCCGGCCGTCGGTGCGTAGGCTTTCATAGGGGTCCGGGGGCCGCTTATCTTACCCGGATTCCGGCCGTCTCGCCGCCGGGCGGCGGGCGCCGCGGCGTCGAAGGGTCGGCGACCTTGTCGGATATACTCGCGGCGTCGCCGACGCGGGGGCCGCGCCTCTCGCCGCCGCCGCCTCGCCGATCGCGGCGCTCCGCGCGCCCCGGCATCGGCCTTGCATCTGCGCAGACAGACGCGCGCGTGCCGGCGGAACACCGCCGCGCAGCGCCGGATCGAACGAAGGACCGTGGTAGTGGAGGAACAGCCGTGAGAAACGACATTACCGTGAGAGAGGTGATGCGCGAGAACGTCACGTTCGTGGACGGGCGCATCGACGTGATGGAGGCCATGCGCATCATGAAGCGCGTCGGCGCAACGAGCCTGATGGTCGAGAAGCGCAACGAAGCCGACGAGTACGGCATGCTGCTTTTCTCCGACATCGCGAAGCAAGTCATCGCGAAGGACCGGGCGCCGGAGCGAGTCAACGTCTACGAGATCATGGCCAAGCCCGTGATCTCGGTGCGGCCCGAGATGAACGTGCGCTACTGCGCGCGGCTGTTCGAGCGCTGCGGAATCAGCCACGCGCCGGTCATGGACCAGCAGAAGGTGGTCGGCATCGTGAGCTATTACCTACTGGTGCTCGGCACGTTGGATCTCGACTGATGCAGCGCAGCACGGCAAGAATCCTCACCACGCACGTGGGCAGCCTGCCCGCACCGGCCGATCTCGACACCGACGAGAAACGCGCGGCCGCCGTCGCCGAAGTCGTGCGCAAGCAGCGCGAGATCGGCATCGACATCATCAACGAAGGCGAGTACACGAAGGGCGGCGACTGGCTCTCCTACGCCGACTACCGCTTCGGCGGTTTCTCGGAACGGCCGCGAAAAGACGGCAAGCCGCTGATCCACCAAGGCAAGGACCGCGAGGAGTTCGCCGAGTTCTATCGCTATGCCACCGAGCGCGGGACCCTCTTCTACGCACCCGGCGAGCAGATCAAGCCGAGACGACCGAACTGGGTCTGCACGGGCCCGATCACGTACGAAGCGCACGACGCGCTCCGCCGGGAGATCGAGACGCTGAAGGCCTACGAAGGCCCGAACGAGCTGTTCTTGACCTCGACGGCGCCCGCGAGCCTCGAGGTGTATCGCGAGAACGAATACTACGCCACCGACGAGGAGTACCTGGAGGCGCTGGCGGAGGCGCTCCGCGTCGAGTACGAGGCGATCGTCGGCGCAGGGCTGATCCTGCAGATCGACGACGCGTGGCTGCCGGCCTTGTGGGACCGGATCGGCATCCAGATCGGCCTCGAGGCATTCCGCAAGCGCTGCGCGGTTCGGATCGAAGCGCTGAACCACGCGCTCCGCAGCGTCCCCGAGGATCGCGTCCGCTATCACCTGTGCTGGGGAAGCTGGCACGGTCCGCATGCGTACGATATCGAGCTGATCCACCTCGTCGACCTGCTGTTGAACGTGAAGGCGCAGGCGTATCTGATCGAGGGCGCGAACGCCCGTCACGAGCATGAGTACGTCGTCTGGGAAAGCATCAAGCTGCCGGACGGCAAGATTCTGATCCCGGGCGTGATCTCCCACGCCACCGACGTCATCGAGCATCCGGAGCTCGTGTCGCAACGGATCTGCCGCTTCGCGGAGCGAGTCGGCCGCGAGAACGTGATCGCGGGCGCGGACTGCGGCTTCGGCGGCCGCTCGCACCCGCAGATCGCATGGGCGAAGCTCGACTCGCTCGTCGAAGGTGCGGCGCTCGCGAGCAACGCGCTCGGGTACTGACGCCGAACGGTTTTCGGCGGCCTCCTGTCCCACGTCCTCTGGTCAGGCCGGCTGGGAGTCCGCGGGAAAGGCGCTCGGGTCGAGCTCCCGAAAACGGCCGTCCAGGCGAAAGATCTTCAGGAGCACGGCGACGCGCATCCACATGCCGTTTCGCTCCTGGCGCCAGTACATCGCCCGGGGATCGGCGTCGACGGCCGTGTCGATCTCGGCCCCCCTCGGCAGCGGGTGCATGATGATCGCCTCGGGCTTCAACAGCTCGAGCTGCTTCGGGCCGACGCTGTAGCGGCTGAGGTCGACCGCGCGCGACTCGTCGGTGACGTCCCACTCCGACTGCATGCGGGTCACGTAAAGCGCGTCGAGCTCCGGAAGCACGTCCTCGAGGCGCTCCGTCTCGACGAAAGGAATTTGGTGCTCGGCCAAATGCTCCTTCACGTCGCTCTCCATCGCGAACGCGCTCGGCGCGATGAAGACCAGGCGGACGCCGCGGTAGTTCTTCATCAGATAGCACAGAGAGCGCACCGTTCGGCCGCGTTTCAGGTCGCCCATCAGGCCGATCACCTTGCCGTCGATGCCGCCGCGCTCGGAGAAGCTTCGCTCGAGCGTGTAGATGTCGAGCAGCGCCTGCGTCGGGTGCTGGTCCCGGCCGCTGCCGGCGTTGATCACGGGGATCGGGCGCGGAATCGAGTCCATCAGTCGGGCGGCCTGCGCCGCGCGCCCCGGCTCGCGAGTGCGCATGATGATGACGTCGACGTAGGAGCTGAAGGTTCGAATGCTGTCCTCGAAGCTCTCCCCTTTCACCTCCGACGAGGTCGAGGGATCGCGAATCTCGCTCGTGCGCATGCCGAGGATATGGCAGGCGTTGTTGAAGGACAGAAACGTGCGCGTCGACGGCTGCGTGAAGTAGAGCATCGCCCGGCGGTCGGGCAAGAGCTGCTGGAGAAACGCCGCCCCCTCGCGCGACTTCGCGATGCGGCGCACGGCCGTGGCAAGGTCGCAGAGCTGGTCGAGCAGGGGCCGCTCGAAAGTCCGCGGGTCGATTACGTGGAAGAGCTCCGTGCTTTCGCCCGCCGTCACCGTGATCTCCTTTCGGTTCCGCCTCGTCCGTCCCGGGCGCACACGGTACTCGCTCTCGCGAAGCGTGTGAAGGACGGCGAAACCCGATGCGAACACGCTCCGCTCTCGCACCTCGCGAGAGCGCGACGCGCCGGCGCCGAGGTCCATCACGAAAACGGCGCCGGCGGCACGGCGCGCGCCGGTGGAGGAGGCTTCGTGGAGTGGAGCTCCGCGTCGGCTGAGCGCGCGCCGAAAAGCGCGCGGCTCGCCTTACGAGCGCTTGCCGAACAGGCGCGAGAAGAACGCGCCGATTCCGCCGCCCTTCGGCTGCACGGCCGGCTCCGAGGGGCGCGCGGACGGCTCCGAGGGGCGCGCGGCCGGCTTCTCCTCCGCCGCTTTCGGGCGGCCGTCGCCGTCCGCCGCCTTCGCCGTCGCCTTCTCCCGCAGCTTCACCGCGTGCGCCGCGATCAGATCCATCAGGTCGGGGGACAGCACGTCGTACGGCGGCAGCCCCAGGTCTCTGAGCCGCGCGCGCACCTCGTCCATTCGCGACGGGTCGAAGCCCGATTCGATGATCGACGAGCAAAACGCCGCGAACTCCGGCGCGGACCACCCTTCGTCCGATGACAGCTCCGTATGGATGAAGTCGAGGCCGTAGAACGGATGGTCGGGATTGTCGATGCGGCCGTACATGTGCACGCCGCAGTCTCGACAGGCGTATCGCTTGATCGCGGCGTTGGGATCGACGACTTGCAACTTGCTCTCGTTCGCCGTGACCTGCACCTTGTCCTTCGGCACGACGGCGACCATCGAGAACAGCGCCCCTTCGGGCTTCCAGCACTTCGTGCACCCGCACACATGATTGTGTGCGCTCTGCGTGCCGACGGTGACCTCCACCTGCTGGCTCGTGCAATGGCAGCGCAACGTGCCGCCCGTGAAGCCGCTCGAGCCGGGCTTGATGCCCTGATCCACCGCCGGATGAATCGCGATCGCCATGATTCTTATCCTTTTGCTCGGGCGGAAGCCGGTCGCTCAATCTTCAGCGCTTCCGCGCGCGCCGTCAATCGGCCGCGCGGGAAGCTTCGCTTCCGAGGGTCGGCAGGAACGCAGGCGCCGGCATCGGCCCCCTCAGCCGCTCGAAGACGGCAGCGATCTCGACCAACCTCCCCTCGCGGTAAGGCTCGCCGATCAAGGCCATCCCGACCGGCAGCCCGCCCACGAGACCGGCGGGCACGACGATGCTCGGGTACCCGGACACGGCCGCGATGCTGCTGCTCGAGAGCGCGACCACGTCGCCGCGGGCATGATCGGTCGTCCATGCCGGCGCGTTTGCCGGCGCGACGAGCGCGTCGAGCTGCCGCGTGCCGAAAAGCCGCTCGAGCCGGCTGCGGAGCAGGTCCCGACCGGCCCGGAGCGCTTCACGGTATGCCGGGGCGTCGAGCCCGCCGCGCGTCTGCGCCATCAGGAAGACGTCCTGGCCGAAAAACGGCATCACCTCGGCCGCATGCTCCTCGTTGAACGCGATCAGCGCGTCGAGCGAGCGCGGCCCGTCCTCGACGGCCGCAAGGTAGCGATCGATTCCCGCCTTGAACTCGTGGAGGAGAACTTCGAGCTCGGCCGCTCGGAACTCCGAAGGGAGCCGGAGCGCGATCGGATCGACGAGCTCAGCCCCGGCGCCGCGAAGCATCGCGAGCCAGCGCTCGAAGGCCGCCTCGACGCTCGC
>DASVDR010000003.1 GCA_036381015.1 Gammaproteobacteria bacterium | reverse complement strand
CGCGAGGCTCGGCGGCGAGCTGAACGCCTTCATCACCGTCACCGGCGACGAGGCGCTCGCGCAGGCCGAGCAGGCGGACCGGCGACTCGCCGACGGCACCGCGACGCCGCTGACCGGCATCCCGGTCGCGCACAAGGACATCTTCTGCACGGCGGGCGTCAAGACCTCGTGCGGGTCGCGGATGCTCGACTCGTTCGTGTCGCCCTACGACGCCACCGTCGTCGAGCGGCTGAAGGCGGCCGGCTGCGTGATGCTCGGCAAGACGAACATGGACGAGTTCGCGATGGGGTCGTCGAGCGAGACGAGCTGGTACGGGCCGGTCAGGAACCCGTGGGACCGCGAACGGGTGCCCGGAGGCTCGTCCGGGGGCTCCGCGGCCGCGGTCGCCGCGCGTCTCACGGCGGGCGCGACCGGCACGGACACCGGCGGATCGATCCGGCAGCCGGCCGCGCTTTCGGGGCTCACCGGCCTGAAGCCGACCTACGGGCGCGTGTCGCGCTACGGGATGGTCGCCTTCGGGTCGAGCCTCGACCAGGCGGGGACGCTGACCGCGACCGCCGAGGACGCGGCGATTCTGCTCGAAGCGATGGCCGGATTCGACGAGCGCGACTCGACGAGCCTCGCGGACCCGGTGCCCCGCTACGCGGCCGAGATCGAGACCCCGTGGGAGCGCTTGAAGATCGGCGTCCCCGACAACTTCTTCGACGCGGGCCTCGATTCCGCCAACGCCGAGGCGGTGCGCGCCGCGCTCGGCGAGCTCGAGAAGCTCGGCGCCACCCTCGTGACGCTGCACCTCGACCACCTGCACCTGTCGGTGCCGGCCTACTACGTCGTCGCGCCGGCCGAGGCGTCCTCGAACCTGTCGCGCTTCGACGGCGTGCGCTACGGCTACCGGTCGCCCGGCGCCGAGGCGCTCGACCTCGCGTCGTTCTACAAGCGCAACCGGGGCGAGGGCTTCGGGGCGGAGGTGAAGCGGCGCATCCTGACCGGGACGTACGTGCTGTCGGCCGGCTACTACGAGGCCTACTATCTGAAGGCACAGCAGGTGCGCAAGCTGATCAGCGACGACTTCGCGCGCGCGTTCGCCGAGGTCGATCTCCTCGCCGGCCCGACGACCCCGACGCCGGCGTTCGGCCTCGGGCAGAAGACCAACGACCCGATTCAGATGTATTTGAACGATATCTACACGATCGGCGCGAACCTCGCCGGGCTGCCGGCGATCTCCGTGCCGTGCGGGTTCGTCGGCGGCCTTCCGGTCGGCCTGCAGCTGATCGGACCGCCGCTCGCGGAGGCGCGGCTCCTGAAGACCGCGCACTGGTTCCAGAAAGCGACGGACTGGCACCGGCGCGTGCCGCCGGGCTACGAATGAGGAGCCGATGATGGACTGGGAAGTCGTCGTCGGGCTCGAGATCCACACGCAGCTCGCGACCCGGAGCAAGATCTTCTCGGGAGCGGCCACGGCGTACGGCGCGCCGCCGAACACGCAAGCGAGCCTCGTCGATCTCGGCTACCCCGGCGTGCTGCCGGTTCTGAACCGCGCGGCCGTGATGATGGCGATCAAGTTCGGCCTCGCCACCGGCTGCACGATCGCGCGCCGCTCGGTGTTCGCGCGCAAGAACTATTTCTATCCGGACCTCCCCAAGGGCTACCAGATCAGCCAGTACGAGCTGCCGATCGTGCACGGCGGCCGGCTCGACATCGTGCTCGACGACGGCACCGTCAAGACGATCGGGATCACGCGCGCGCACCTCGAGGAGGACGCCGGGAAGTCGCTGCACGAGGATTTCCACGGCCTGACCGGCATCGACCTGAACCGCGCAGGCACGCCGCTGATCGAGATCGTGTCGGAGCCCGACATGCGCTCGGCCGCGGAGGCGGGCGCATACATGCGCAAGATCCACACGCTCGTGCGCTACCTCGGCATCTCGGACGGCAACATGCAGGAGGGCTCCTTCCGCTGCGATGCGAACGTGTCCGTGCGGCGGCGCGGCGACCCGAAGCTCGGCACGCGTACCGAGCTCAAGAACCTGAACTCGTTCCGCTTCGTCGAGAAGGCGATCGAGGTCGAGGCCGAGCGGCAGATCGACGTGCTCGAAGGCGGCGGGCACGTCGTGCAGGAGACGCGCCTCTACGACCCGGAGCGGAACGAGACCCGCGCGATGCGCACGAAGGAAGAGGCGAACGACTACCGCTACTTCCCGGACCCGGACCTGCTGCCGCTCGTCATCGACGATGCGATGATCGACGCGGTCCGCGCGGAGCTCCCGGAGCTGCCCGACGCGAAGCGCGAGCGCTTCATGAGCCAATACGAGCTGCCGGCCTACGACGCAGCCATCCTGACCGGCCATCGGCCGCTCGCGGACTACTACGAGGCCGTCGTCGCGGCCGGGGGCGCGCGGCCGAAGCTCGCGGCGAACTGGGTCCTCGGCGAGCTGACCGCCGCGTTGAACCGCGCCGGCCTCGATATCGTCGACTCCCGCGTGCCGCCCGAGTCGCTCGCGGCGCTGCTCGCGAAAATCGAGGACGGCACGATCTCCGGCAAGATCGCAAAGGGCGTTTTTGAGACGCTGTGGGAAGAAGGCGGCAGCGTGGCGGATATCATAAGGAGTCGAGGCCTCGAGCAGATCACCGACCGCGCGAGCATCGAGGCGATCGTCGACCAGGTGATCGCCTCCAACGAAGCGCAGGTCGAGCAGTACCGAAGCGGCAAGACGCAGGTTCTCGGCTACCTCGTCGGGCAGGTCATGAAAGCCTCCCGCGGCAAGGCCAACCCGCAGCAGGTCAACGAGATTCTCCGCGACAAGCTCGGGTAGGCGGCCGTCCCCTGCGGCCGACGGGATCCGGGGGGCGACGGCCGGCAACGCGCAACGGAGGCGCAGAACCGTGAACGAAGTGCAGAGTTTCTTGCTCGAGGAGCGCGGGGTCCGAGGTTCCCTGGTGCGGCTCGAGGAGACCTGGCAGCAGGTCGTCGCGCAGCACAACTACCCGGCGGATCTCAGGCGGCTGCTCGGCGAGAGCATCGCCGCCACCGTGCTGCTCGCGAGCAGCCTGAAGTCGCAGCCGCGCGTCTCGATGCAGCTCCAGGGCGAAGGGGCGCTGAAGCTCCTGCTGATTCAATGCTCGGAGGAGCTGCGCGTGCGCGGCATGGCGCAGTGCGACACGCCCGGCCGCGGCGAGGCGCTCCTCGGCGAGGGGCGGCTCGCCGTCAACGTCGACACGCGCGGACCGAACGGCTTTTTTCAAGGCATCGTGCCGCTCGTGAGCCCGCGGCTCGACGCGTGCCTCGAGGCCTATTTCCGGCAATCCGAGCAGCTTCCGACGCGGCTGATCCTGAAGGGCACGGAGCGGCGCATCGGCGGCCTGCTGCTGCAAGCCCTGCCCGGACGAAGCGCGGACCCCACGGATTTCGCCGCCGCCGCGACGCTCGCGCAGACCGTCTCGACGAACGAGCTCACGGAGACCGCGGCCGAGGCGTTGCTGACGAAAGTCTTCGACGGCGAGCTGATTCGGCTGTTCGACCCGCGCCCGGTGCTGCATGACTGCCGTTGCACGCCGGCGCATCTCGCGCGGATCGTGCGTCTGCTCGGCGAGGACGAGCTCGAGGGGCTTCTCGGGGACCCGGGCTGGGTGGAGCTCACCTGCGAGTTCTGCAACCGCGCGTTCCGCTACAGCGACGAGGACATCGAGGCGATCCTCCGCGGCGAGACGCCGGGCCCGGTGCTGCACTAAGCCACCGGCGCCGCCGCGCTACCGGCGCGCGAAGACCGCGTAGCGGTCGACACCGGCGAGGTCGCGGCCGGCCGCGACGAGCACGAGCCCGTGCGCGCGTGCGATGGCGGCGACGTCGGCGCGCTGATCATGGCCGTGCTCGAGCAGCAGCAGACCCGACGGCTTCAAATGCCGGCCGGCGCCGGCGAGCACCTGCCGAATCGCGTCGAGCCCGTCCGCGCCGCCGTCGAGCGCATCGCGCGGCTCGAAGCGCAAGCCGCGCTCGAAGGCCGGATCGCCGGAGCGGACGTAGGGCGGGTTGCAGAGAATCGCGTCGAACGCCGCCTCTCGGAACGCGGCGAGCCAGTCGGAGCGAACCCAGCACACGTCGAGACCGAGCCGCTCGCCGTTCGCGCGCGCGACCCGCAGCGCGGCGGCGCTTCGGTCCGCGCCGACGACCCGAAGATCCGGCCTCTGCCGCTTCAGCGCGAGCGCCAGGGCGCCGCTTCCGGTGCCGAGATCGAGCACGACGACGTCGCGGCCGGGAGCCTCCGCAGCGGGCGGCAGGCGCGCGAGCGCTTCGTCGACCAAGTGCTCGGTCTCGGGCCGCGGCACCAGCACCGCCGGCTCCACCGCGAGCGGCAGCGAGAAGAACTCCTTCTCGCCGATGAGGTACGCGAGCGGCTCGCCGGCCGCACGCCGCGCGACGAGCGCCTCGAAGCGCGCGAGCGCGGCGGGATCGACCTCGCGTTCCGGGAACGCGAGCACGACGGAGCGGGCGACGCCCGCCGCGTGCGCGAGCAGAAGCTGCGCGTCGAGGCGGCCGCTCTCGCCGCCGGACAGTGCACGCGTGCCGGCCGCGACGGCCTCGCCGTAGCGGCGGACCCGCGGGCGCGAGCCGCCGTCGGCGCCGGAGGGTGCGGTCGCGCTCATTCTCCGGCGAGCGCCCTGAGCTGATCGGCCCGGTACTCGTTCGCGAGCGGCTGGATCACGTCGTCCAACGCCCCTTCGAGGACGTCGTCGAGCTTGTAGAGCACGAGGTTGATGCGATGGTCGGTGACGCGGCGCTCCGGAAAGTTGTACGTGCGGATGCGCTCGGAACGGTCGCCGGTGCCGACGAGGCTCTTGCGCCGCGCGGCCGTCTCGGACTGGCGCTTGCGCTCCTCGGCGTCGCGCAGCCGCGCGAGGAGCAGCGACATCGCGCGCGCGCGGTTCTTGTGCTGCGATCGCTCGTCCTGGCATTCGACGACGATCCCGGTCGGGAGGTGCGTGATCCGGACGGCCGAGTCGGTCTTGTTCACGTGCTGCCCGCCGGCGCCGGAGGAGCGATACGTGTCGATCCGAAGGTCGGTCGGGTTCACCTCGATGTCGCCGACCTCCTCGCTCTCGGGCAGCACCGCGACGGTGCACGCCGACGTGTGGATGCGCCCCTGCGCTTCCGTGGCCGGGACGCGTTGCACGCGATGCGCGCCGGACTCGAACTTGAGCTTCGCGTACGCCCCTTTGCCGACGATCCGGGCGATGATCTCCTTGAAGCCGCCGTGCTCGCCTTCGCTCGCGCTCAGCACCTCGATGCGCCAGCCCTGGTCCTCGGCGTAGCGGCTGTACATGCGAAACAGGTCGCCGGCGAAAAGCGCGGCCTCGTCGCCGCCGGTGCCGGCGCGGATCTCGAGAAACAGGTTCGCGTCGTCGTCCGGGTCCTTCGGGACCAGGTGGAGCGCGAGATCCCTCTCGCGCGCGGCGCGGCGCTCGCGCAGCGTCTCGGCCTCCTCCGCGCCGAGCTGCCGCAGCTCGGGATCGTCGCTCTTCGCGAGCTCTTCGGCCGCCGCGATCTCCTGCTCGAGCCGGTTGTACTCCGCGAAATCCTTCGCGATCGGCTCGAGCCGCGCGTACTCGCGCGAAAGCTCGCGGAAGCGGTCCTTGTCGGCGATCGTCGCCGGATCGCTCAGCAGGTGGACCAGCTCTTCGTAGCGCTCGGTCAGCGCCGCCAGTTTTCGCCGTATGGAATCGTTCACGTGAATGCCGCCGCCCGCGGCCGAAAGGCGCCGGAAAACGCCGGCCCGTGCGCGCCGTTCAAGCCTCGCGAGCCGGCCCGGCGGGCGGGATGCGCACACCCGGCTGGGCGCGCGGAGGGCCCGCTTTCGCGCGCGGGCAGATTGTCCGGCAACTCGCGCCGCACCGACAAGCGTACGCCGGCCCTTGAGGCCGGACGCGATACACGCTTATTATAAGCTTGCTTACTAACTCTCGTCACCGGCCATGATCGACCATTCCGGCCCCGAACGCAGCCTCGGTTTTCTGCTCACGGATGTCTTCCATCTGATGAGGCGAAGCCTCGACAGGCGCCTGCAGTCGCTCGGCCTGACGCAGGCCCAGTGGCGCGCGATCGCGCATCTGGCCCGTCATCAGGGCATGAATCAGGCGGCGCTGGCCGAGCGTCTCGAGGTCCAGCCGATCACTCTGGCCCGGCTCGTGGACCGCATGGAAGCGGCCGGCTGGGTCGAGCGCGCCCGCGACCCGGACGACCGGCGTGCCGTGCGGCTTTATTTGACCGACCAATGCCGGCCGATACTCGCCGAGATGCACGAGCGCGCGTCGCAGATGCTCGAGGAAGCCCTGGCCGGTGTGTCGGACGCCGCGCGCCGGCGGATGGTCGAGGAATTGTGCCGGATCAAGGAGAACTTGTCGGCCGCGGAAGCCGCGGCCCGCGGCCTCCAGGGAAAGGATCAGGAACAGGACACCTCCGAAAATGCCCGCAAGCGAAGAAACACCGCCGGAAACCGGGCGGTCTGAGGGCGCCGCTCCCGAGGAGCGGCGCCACGGGGCGAGCGCGTCCGACGCGGGCGCAGCCCGATCGAAGCCTCGCAAGCGGCGGCTCCTGCGCGCCGCGCTGCTCGTGCTCGGGCCGGCCGCCGTCGCCGCGGCCGGCGCTTACCTCTACCTCACCGGCGGGCGGTACGTCGAGACCGACAATGCGTACGTCAAGGCCGACAAGGTGCTGATCACGGCCGAGGTCGCGGGGCCGATCAATCACGTCGCGGTGGAGGAGAACCAGCGCGTCGACGCCGGCGACGTGCTGTTCACGATCGACGATCGGCCGTACCGGGCGGCGCTGGAGCGTGCCGACGCGCAGCTGCGCACGGTCACCTCCTTCCTCGAGGGCATGAAGGCGCAGTACCGCCAGAAGCTCGAAGAGCTCGCGCTCGCGCGAACGAACGTCGAGTACGCGGCGCGGGCGCTCGAGCGCGAGGAGGCCGTGGCGGAGCAGAATCTCGGCTCCGAGGCGAACGTCGACCGGGCACGGCACGACTACGACGTCGCCCGCCGGCAGATCGCGATCCTCGAGCAGGCGCTCGCGCAGCTTCGCGCGCAGCTCGGCGGCTCTCCGGAAGAGCCGCTGACCGGTCACGCCGCGTATCTCGCGGCGAAAGCGGCGCGGGACGCCGCGGCCCTCGACCTCTCTCACACGGTGGTGCACGCGCCGTTTGCCGGCGTCGTCGGCGACGTGCCGACCGTGGGCCAGCATGCGGCGCCCGGCCTCGCCGTGATGAGCCTCGTCTCCGACCACGACATCTGGATCGAGGCGAATTTCAAGGAGACGGCGCTGACGCACGTGTGCCCCGGCCAGCCCGTCGAAATCCGCATCGACACGTATCCGGAGCGCACGTGGCGCGGCCGCGTCGCGAGCATCAGCCCGGCCACCGGCGCCGAGTTCTCGGTCATCCCGCCGCAGAACGCCACCGGCAACTGGGTGAAGATCACGCAGCGCATTCCCGTGCGCATCGCGATCGACGTCGCGCCCCTCGATCCCGTGCTGAGGGCGGGAATGAGCGCCACGGTCGAGATCGATACCGGCTTCGAGCGCTCGTGGTCGTGGCCGCCGTCCTTCGTTGCGCACGCGTCGCAAAGCGACGTCGCGGTCGAGACCTTCGCGTGCACCGCGCGGGGCGCCCCCGAGCACGAGGCGTTGCCGTGATCGCGGCCGATGGGAGACGCCGCGTGCGGCAGCACCGCGGCGGCCACCGACGACCGGAAGACGCCCGAGCATGAGCCCCGTCGCGGCCCACGAAGCGCCGCCCCATCGCGGCATGATCACCGTCGCCGTGATGCTCGCGACGATCATGCAAGTCATCGACATGACGATCGTCAACGTCGCGCTGCCGCACATGCAGGGCAACATGTCCGCGACGCAGGACCAGATTTCGTGGGTCCTCACGTCGTACATCGTCGCGGCGGCGATCATGACGCCGTTGACCGGCGTTCTCGCCGGCCGCTTCGGCCGCAAGCGGCTCTTCCTCGGCTGCGTCGTCGGATTCACGATCGCCTCGATGCTCTGCGGCTCGGCCGGCTCTCTCGAGCAGATCGTCGCGTATCGAGTGCTGCAGGGCGCGCTCGGCGCGAGCCTCGTGCCGTTGTCGCAGGCGGTGCTGCTCGACTCGTATCCGCGCGAGCGGCACGGCTCGGCGATGGCGCTCTGGGGCATGGGGGTCATGGTCGGCCCGATTCTCGGGCCGACGCTCGGCGGCTATCTCACCGAGTACTACAGCTGGCGGTGGGCCTTCTACATCAACCTGCCGCTCGGATTGCTGGCGTTGCTCGGCCTCGCCGCGTTCCTGCCCGAGACGGAGAAGCGGCGCGGCGGCGGCTTCGACTTCTTCGGGTTCGCGCTGCTCAGCATCGCGATCGGCGCGCTCCAGCTGATGCTCGACCGCGGCAACTCCGAGGACTGGTTCGCGTCCCGCGAGATCGTGATCGAGGCGGCGGTGGCCGGCCTCGCGTTCTACCTGTTTCTCACGCACATGTTCACGGCCGAGAAGCCGTTCATCGAGCCGGGCCTCTTCAAGGACCGCAACTTCGCGGCCGGGCTCACGTTGATGCTCGTGGTCGGCATGATGCTGCTCGCGACGCTCGCGCTGCTGCCCCCGTTCCTGCAGAACGAGCTCGGCTTCCCGGTCGTCACCACGGGCCTCGTGCTCGCGCCGCGCGGCGTCGGCACGATGGCCGCGATGCTCGTCGTCGGACGCCTCGTCGGCAAGGTGGACACCCGCTGGCTCGTGCTCGCCGGCCTCGTGCTGACGGCCTTCTCGCTGTGGGAGATGGCCGGCTTCACGCTCGACGTCGGCGTGCGAGAGATCGTCGAGACCGGAGTCGTTCAGGGTGTCGGCCTGGGCCTGATCTTCGTGCCCCTCAGCACGGCCGCGTTCGCGACGCTCGAGCCGCGCTACCGGAACGAAGGCACGGCGATGTTCAGCCTGGTTCGCAACATCGGCAGCAGCGTCGGAATCTCGCTCGTGATGATGCTGCTCTACCGCGAGACGCAGAACGCGCACGCCGCGCTCGCGACCCATCTGACGCCGCTCACGGACGTGCTGCGGACGCCGTGGACCGCGGAGGCCTGGAGCTACGCAACGCGCGCCGGCGCCCAGGCGCTCGACGCCGAGGTGACTCGCCAGGCGGTGATGATCGCTTACCTGAACGACTTCAGGCTGATGATGGTCATGACGCTGCTCGCGGCGCCGCTGCTTCTACTGCTGCGCGGGTCGCGCGAGCACGCCCCGCGGCGGGCCTGAGCGCGCAGCGGAGCGCCTGAGCGCCTCGCGGCGAACCCGGTGCCCCGCCGTTCGGGGCGCGGCTGCGGGCTACTCTTCCTGCTGCGGGCTACTCTTCCTCCTGCGGCGGATACCAGAACTGGAGGTGGCAGCCCTCGCAAGCCGAGTCGAGCGTGCCGCCGACGTCCGTCACGGCCTGCGTATCGCGCGCGTCGACCGCCGCGATCATCTGCTTCGCGACCTCGTGCAGCACCTGGGCATGACCGACCCAGGCGCCCCAGGCTTCTTCCTGAAGCTCGTGAATCTCGCTCGGCGAGAGCTCCTCCTCGGGATACTCAGCGACGGCGCCCGGGGCATCGACGCGGCGTCCGGGCACGACGAGGAGGTTCGACGCCTCGGCGAGCGTCAGCGCCGCGGTGCGCAACTCGAACCATTCGGCGTCCGTCTCCGGAGCCTCCTCCACGACGCCCTCCTCGCCGACGGTCACCGACACCGCTCCCCACAGCTTGTCCGCGTTCGGCATCACGATGTATTCCATGATCTCGGCGAGCGTGGCGTCGGGCGCGAAGCCGGCCGGCGCCTTCTGCGCGACGTCCCCGTGCTCCGCGGCGCCGCCCGATTGCGCGCCGGCACCGAGCGAGACGAGGAGCAACACGGCGCACGCCGAGCCGAGCGCGGCGCCGAGCCGGGTGAAGCCGAACCGTCCGAAGGGCCGAGGTGCGCTCATCGAAGTCCTCCTTGAAGCTGATCCACGCATAGCGCCGCGCCCGATGCGGCGGCATCGAGCACGGCGGCATCCGTAGCCCTTTACCATTGCCGCGCCCCGTAGTGAACGTTATTAACGGTTCGATTAACGGTTACGGCGGCGCCCGGCGGCCTCGGCGACCCGCCGAGGGACTGATGGAACGGGGCGTGCCGGCTCGGTCAAAGGACAAGTGGGAGCCCGGTCCGCGCCCGGGCTCGAGCGCCGCGATGCCCCGGCGCGCGCACGCCGAAACGGCGTGCCGACGACGCGCGCGGAGTTTCGGCCGCGCTTCCCGGCTGCGGTATAGTGCTCGACGCCGGACCGCTCGACGCCGGACCGCGGCGAGCCCCACACGATGGACGAAGCGATGAAGCACGTTTTCCCCCTCGGCGTTCTCGCCGGCCTCGCGTGCCTTGCGGGCTGCGCCGGCCTGCCGGCGGAGCCGGACGAGAGCCGGGTCGCGATCGACTCCCACTCTCTGCTGGCGGAGGTCGCCCTCGAGGACGAGCGTTACGCGGAGGCGGCGCAGCATTTTCTCGAGGCGGCCGCGATCTCGACGGATCCGTCGCTTGCAGAGAGAGCCACGCGGGTTGCGTACGAGGCGGGGCTCGACGACAAGGGCCTCGCCGCCGCGCGTCGCTGGCTCGAAATCGCGCCCGAAGATCCTCGCGGCCATTGGTTCGCCGGTGTCTTCACGGCCCGCCACGAGCAACAGGACGAGGCGATTCGGCACTTCACGGACTTCGTCGCCGGAGCCTCGGCCGGCGCCGACCCGGGCCCCGCCCTCGCGCTCGTCGTCGAGGCGCTGACCGCGGAGCCCGACCCGGCGGCGGGCACCGCGATCCTGAGCGCGCTGGTCGAGGCGTTTCCGGATACCGCGGAGGGCCACTACGGCCTGGCGCGGCTCGCGATGCGCTCGGGGGATTTCCCGCTCGCGCTCGAGCACGCCCGTGCGGCGACCGAGCAGCGCCCCGAATGGGTCGACGCTCAGCTGCTCTATGCGCGCGCGTTGCTCGTTTCCGGCCGCAGCGAGGAGAGCCTCGCGCTCGCCGAGCGGCTCGCCGAGACGTCCGAGGACCCAGAGGCGCAGCTTCAATACGCGGAGCTCCTGCTTTCGGCCGGCCGGATGGACGAGGCGCGCGAGCGGCTGACGGCCATTCTCGACGAGAATCCCGGCCTCCCGGAGGCGACGCGGGCGCTCGCGTTCCTTGCGATGGCGCAGGACCGTCTGGAGGAGGCGAACCGGCTGTTCGACGAGCTGCGCTATCACGACGCGTACCGGGACGAAGCGTTCTACTACCTCGGCCGCATCGCGGAGAGCGAGGAGCAGCCGCTTCGTGCCACGCGCTCCTATTCCCGAGTCACGGACGGCACGCACGCGGTGGAGGCGCAGCTGCGCACCGCGAGCATTTTGATGACGCGGATGAACGACCCGAACGGCGCGCTGCGGCACCTGCAGGAGTTCGGCGAAGCGAACCCGCGCTTCCGGTCGGACATGCTCGTGGCCCGCGCTCAGCTGCTCGTGCAGATGGACCGGGCGCCGGAGGCGCTGCAGCTGTTCGAGGACGCGCTCGCCGCCGATCCGGAGGACGCGACGCTGCACGAGGCGCGCGCGCAGCTGTACGTGATGATGGCCGAGGAGGCGCAGAGCCGCGGCGATTACGACGAGGCCGAAGGGCTGCTCGAGACGGGCCTCGAGCGCTACCCCGAGAACACGTCCCTGCGCTACTCGCTGGCGCTGCTGCTTCAGGAGACGGGCGACATGCGCAAGTCCGTGCGCGTGCTCGAGGAGCTCGTCGAGGACCACCCGGACAACCCGGTATTCCTGAACGCGCTCGGCTACCTGTTGACGGACCAGTTCGACCGCCACGAAGAGGCGCGCGAGTACATTCAAAAGGCGCTCGCGATGGACCCGGACAACGCCGCGATCATCGACAGCATGGGCTGGGTCCTGTTCAAGCTCGGCAACTACCGCTCGGCGTTCGATTATCTCGATCGCGCCTATCGGCTGGAGCAGGACCCGGAGATCGCCGCACACCTCGTCGACGTCCGGTGGGCACTCGGCGAGCGCGAGGAAGCGCTCGACCTGCTCGAGGCGGCGCTCCGGCAGAACCCCGACAACCGCCACTTGAACGAGGTCGAGCGGCGGCTGAAACAATGATCAGAGGCGCCTCCGCGCTCGCGGCGGCCGCGCTGCTCGCGGGCTGCGGCGGACAGATGCGCGTCGAGCACGACGGGCTCACCTTCGCCGAGCGCGAATCGCGGCTGCATGCGCTCGACGCGTGGGAGATGCGCGGCCGGCTCGCGATCGACACTGGCGAAGACGCGTATCAGGCGGGCTTCTCCTGGCTCCAGCAGGGTCCGGTCTCGACGCTCTCCATCCGCGGTCCGTTCGGCGGCGGCATTTTGGAGGTCAGCGGCTCGCCGGACGAGATGACCATCACGTCGCGGGGCGAACGGCGCGTGCTCGACGACCCCGAGCGCGACCTTTCCGCGCTGCTCGGCTGGTGGATGCCGGTCGAGAGCCTGCGGGCGTGGCTGCTCGGCCTGCCCGACCCGGCGTTCCCGTCGGAGCCGCGGATCGGCCCCGCCGACGTGCTCCGCGCGCTCGACCAGCGGCGGTGGCATCTCGAGTACGAAGCCTATCAGCTCGTCGACGGCGTGCTCGTGCCGCGCCGCATCGACCTCGCGCACGACACGCTCGAGGTGCGCCTTACCGTGGACGGCTTTCGCCCCGCGGCAGCCGCCGCGGCGTCGCCTTGAACTCGGCGCCGCCCGAACAGCACAATACCGCGCTCGAGGAGCGGCACGCGCACTGGGGTGTAGCCAAGCGGTAAGGCAACGGGTTTTGATCCCGTGATTCGCAGGTTCGAATCCTGCCACCCCAGCCAGTTCGGGGGGAAAAGGGAAACATGACGGCCAACGGCCCCGGGGGACCGCTTTTGGACTCCTCGACGACCACGATCTTTTCCGGCAACGCGCACCCGGCGCTCGCGAAAGACATCGCATATCACCTTGCTCTTCCGGTCGGAAGGATCGCGGTCGGGCGGTTCAGCGACGGCGAGGTCAACGTCGAGATCATGGAGAACATCCGCGGCAACGAGGTGTTCCTCGTGCAGCCGACGTGTCCTCCTGTCAACGACAACCTGATGGAGCTTCTCGTGATGGCCGACGCGTGCCAGCGCGCATCGGCCCACCGGATCACGGCCGTGATCCCGTACCTCGGCTACGCGCGCCAGGACCGGCGCCCGCGCGCGGCGCGCGTGGCGATCACCGCGAAGCTCGTCGCCGATCTGATCGTCGCATCCGGGATCGACCGCGTCGTCACCGTTGACGTGCACGCGGATCAGATTCAGGGGTTCTTCGACATTCCCGTCGACAACGTCTACGCGTCGCCGGTTCTGCTCGGCGAGGTCTGGAAGCAGGAGTACGAGGACATGGTCGTCGTCTCGCCGGACGTCGGCGGCGTCGTGCGGGCGCGCGCGCTCGCGAAACGTCTCGACGACGCGGACCTCGCGATCATCGACAAGCGGCGCCCGCAGCCGAACATGGCCGAGGTCATGAACATCATCGGCGAGGTCGAAGGCAAGACCTGCGTGCTCATCGACGACATGGTCGACACGGCGGGCACGCTGTGTCAGGCCGCACGCGTACTGAAGGAGCGAGGCGCGGCGCGCGTCGTGGCCTATATCACGCATCCGGTCCTCTCCGGCCCGGCCGTGCGGCGCATCGAGGAATCGGTCATCGACGAGCTGGTCGTCACGGACACGATTCCGCTCGGAAAGGACGCGGTCGAATCCGCGAAGATCCGGCAGCTCAGCGTCGCGGAGCTCCTGGCGGAGACGATCCGGCGGATCACGGGCGGCGAGTCCGTGAGCTCCCTGTACCTCGACTGAGCCCTGCGCTATTATCGCCGGCTTCCTCGGAGGTGACCCGTGACATTCGAACTGCAAGCTGAGGCGCGCACCGCGGCCGGTCGCGCCGGCACCCGGTCTCTGCGACGGCTCGGCAAGGTGCCGGCTGTCGTCTACGGCGGCGGCAAGGAGCCCGCGGCGATCGCGCTCGATCAGAACACCCTCGCGCGCCAGATGAACCAGGAGGCGTTCTACACGAGCATCCTCACGGTGAAGATCGACGGCGAATCGCAGCCCGTCGTCGTCAAGGAGGTGCAGCGCCACCCGGCGCGGATGCACGTCGTGCATCTCGATTTCCAGCGCATCGTCGAGGACCAGGAGATTACGCTGCACGTGCCGTTGCACTTCGTCGGCGAGGACGTCGCGAAGGGCGTGAAGGAGCAGGGCGGCGTCATCGAGCATCTCGCCACGGACGTCGAGGTCAGCTGCCTGCCGCGCTATCTGCCGGAGTTCATCAACGTCGACGTCTCGCAGCTCGAGCTGAACGAGATCCTCCACCTCTCCGACCTCGCGCTGCCGGAAGGCGTCTCGCTCGTCGCGCTCACGCACCAGCAGGATTTGCCGGTCGTCACGATCGTCCCGCCGCGCCGCGAGGAGGCGGAGGCCGCGGCCGAAGGCGAAGCCGTCGAGGGCGCCGCGCAGCCCACGGAGCCCCCCGCCGCCTGACCCCCCCCGAAAAAAAAGGTGTCAGACACCTTTTCCCCGAAAAAGGTGACTGACACCTTTTTGCGCGGCCCCCGGGCGCCGGCCGGGACGAGCTTAGAATGACGCGATGCGGCAACGACTCGATCTGATCGTCGGCCTCGGGAACCCGGGCGCGAAGTACCAGCTCACTCGCCACAACGCCGGCTTCTGGTTCGTGGACCTGCTCGCGCGCGACCAAGGCGCGAGCTTTTCGCCCGACAAGAAGCTGCGCGGCGAGACGGCCGAAGTCGTGATCGCCGGCAAGCGGATTCGGCTGCTGAAGCCGATGACCTGGATGAACTTGAGCGGGCAGGCGGTAGCCGCTGCAATCCACTACTACAAGATCGAGCCCGAGCACGTGCTCGTCGTTTACGACGAGATCGACCTGCCGCCCGGCCGCGCGAAGCTGAAATTCGACGGCGGGCATGCCGGCCACAACGGCCTGCGCGACATCGTCGAGCACATCGGCACCGCTTTCTGGCGCATCCGCATCGGCGTCGGGCACCCCGGCCCGGGGCGTCGCGACGAGGTCGTCGACTACGTGCTCCAGCGTGCCGGACCCGAGGAGGAGCAGCTGATCCTCGACACCGTCGCGGACGCGATCGCGATTCTCCCGATCTTCATCGAGGAGGGCCCCGAGCGCGCCACTCATCGGCTGCATAGCCGACACCGGGACTGACGGCGATGGGTATCCAATGCGGCATCGTCGGATTGCCGAACGTCGGCAAGTCGACGCTCTTCAACGCGCTGACCGCGGCGGCGATCCCGGCCGAGAACTATCCGTTCTGCACGATCGACCCGAATGTCGGCGTCGTCAGCGTGCCGGATCCGCGCCTCGACACGCTCGCCGAGATCGTCCGCCCGGAGTGCGTCGTGCCGACCGTGGTCGAGTTCGTCGACATTGCCGGGCTCGTCAGCGGCGCGTCGAAAGGCGAAGGGCTCGGCAACCAGTTCCTCGCGCACATCCGGGAAACGGATGCGATCGCGCACCTGGTGCGCTGCTTCGAGGACGAGGACGTGACTCACGTGGCCGGGCGAGTGGATCCGATCGACGACATCGAGGTGATCGAGACGGAGCTGCTGCTCGCCGATCTCGAGACCGTGCAGCGGAGCCTCGCGCGCGCAGAGCGTGCGGCGAAGACGAACGAGAAGGCTGCCGTCGCGCGGCGCGACACGCTGCAGAAGCTGTCCGCGGCCCTCGAGGCCGGCCGCGCGGTCCGGACGCTCGAGCTCGACGACCGCGATCGAGAGGTGCTGCGCGACCTGCATCTGATCTCCGCGAAGCCCGTCATGTTCATCGCGAACGTCGCGGAGGACGCGCGTGCGGACGATCCGCTCGCGGCGAAAGTCCAAGCGTACGCGGCCGAGCACGGCGCAGAGGCCGTCGTGATCTCGGCGGCGATCGAAGCGGAGCTCGTGCAGCTGCCCGAGAGCGAGCGCGCCGAGTTCCTGAAGGCGCTCGGGCTCGAGGAGCCGGGGCTGCACCGCGTGATCCGCGCCGCGTACCGGCTCCTCGGATTGAAGACGTTCTACACCGCGGGCCCGAAGGAGGTGCGAGCCTGGACCGTGCGGCGCGACGCCACCGCGTACGACGCAGCCGGCGTGATCCACACGGACTTCCGGAAGGGCTTCATCCGCGCGGAGGTGATCTCGTACGAGAGCTTCGTCGCCCGGCGCGGCGAGCAAGGCGCGCGCGAGGCCGGGGAGCTGCGGCTCGAAGGCAGAGCGTACGTCCTCCAGGAGGGCGACGTCGTCCACTTCCGGTTCAATGTGTGATGCGCCTCGGCTTCCGCAGCCGGATTGCGGCCGAGAATGCGAGCGTGCAGGCCGGCGCCGCCCGCTTCCGCCCCGCGCCTGCGGGGCGAGCCGCGCGTCGTAACCGCGCGTTGTATATTACCGGCATCGCCGTTCGGCACGCCTCGGGAACGATCTGCGAAGGCGCGTAAGGCGCGCAGGAAGCGAATATGCAGGTACTACAAAACCTCCCTCCGATCGTCGCGCTGATCCTCGGGCTCGTGCTCCTGGCCTGGCTCGTGCTCGTGTTTCTCGTCCCGTTCATGATCGAGAGCATTCGTCAGTCGGCGCGCAAGACGCACGAGGAGCTCGCCGAGATGAACCGCAAGCTCGATCGGCTGAGCGCGGCCCTGGCCGAAGCGAGACTCGCGGACCGGCCGATGCGCGACGATCCGCCGCTTGCGAGAGACCTCGATCCCGCAAGGGGCCGCCGCGAGCCGACGATCTCGCAGACGGAGTTCAGGCAGATCACGCGCCGCGACCGGCGCGAGCCCGTCGTCCGGTAGGCCCGCCGGCGCTCACGGCACCGCCGCCGCGCTCAGATTTCGACGCCGAGCGCCGCGAGCTGCCGCTCGATCACCGCGGCCCACCCCCGGTTCGCCGCCGGGTTCGCCGGGCTCGGGTGCAGGATGCAGCCGACCGTGCAGCCCGCGCCGGCCAGCGCCTCCCGGGCCCGCCGCTCGGCGAAGCCTCCCACGCCGATCACGAGCCTCGGGCCGAGCTCCGCGACGACCGCGCGCAACGCATCGTCGCATGCCGTGAAGAGCGTCCGCTGCTCCGCGGCCGGAAGCTTGTCCGGCGGACGGTTCCGGCCGCTTTCCTCGACGAAGGCGAGGGGGCAGTAGTTCCAGACGAAGAATCGCTCGAAGAACCGCGCGGGCGCGCCGAATCGCTCCTTGGCCCACCCCCAGAGCCTCGAGCCGCTGACCTCGCTCCTGGGGCAGTCGAACCCGAGCACGGGCCGTTTCGGGTGCTCGCATTTCGGCCGCCTGACCGTGCCCGTGATTTCGAGCCACCCGCGGACCATCCCCACGTCGCCGAACGGCACGCCGGTCTGCACCATTCCGAACGGCCCCGGATTCATGCCGACGAGCAGAACCTCGCGGGGACCCGTGCCGTAGCGCTCGAGATAGCGCGCGTGCGGCTCCCAGGCGTAGACGAGCGGGTTGTAGGTGCACGCGACGGGCGGCGCGAAGCGCAGCGGATCGACGCGCGCCGCGAGCGCGCGGCTTGTCTCGACGAGGCTCATGGCGAGGGATGCGGGGCCGATGGAAGGCGGGCGCTCGTCGCGCGCGCTCCGCCGGCGGCCCGCAGTATAGCGGCCCCCGCCCCGTTCCTGCATGCGCCGTGCGGCGGCTCCCTACGCCTGAGGGCCGTGGCATGCGACTTGCACCCGGGGGTCAACGCTCCATGGAGGAGAAGCCGATGAATTGGGACCGGATCGAAGGCAATTGGAAGAAGATGGTGGGTCGGGTGCGGCAGCGTTGGGGCGAGTTGACCGACGACGATCTCGATGTCGTCGGCGGCAAGCGCGAGGAGCTGATCGGGCGGATTCAGGAGCGCTACGGCAAGAACCGCGACGAGGCCGAGCGCGAAGTCGACGATTGGAGCCGCAACCTCCAGTAGACCCGCCTCGACCCGCAAGCCGGCGGCCCGTGACCCTTGCCGCCGAGCCATCGGCGCCCGGCCGGGTTTGACCCGCGCCGGGCGCGAACTTATAACGAGGACGACGTCCCCGGATTCGGCCGGGGACGCGACGACCGGGAGGCATCGCAATGCCTCGGCCTCCTCCGCGATCGGTCCTCTGCTCGCTCGGGCTGCACCTCGCGCTCGTCGCGGCGCTCGTCGTGGTTCGGCCGAACCGGCCGGCCTCGGACGGCACGGACCTCATCGAGATCGAGTGGGTCGGCGACCCGGCGGCCCTCGTCGCCGCAGCCGGGCCGAAGCTTGCCCCGGACCGGCGGCTCGAGCCTTCGACGCCTGCGTCCGCGGAATCGGAACGCGAATCGGCGGCGCCGGCGGCGGAACCGCCGCAGACGGTAGATCCGGCAGAGACGACCGCGCCGCCCAAGGCGCCGCAGCCGCCGGCGACCGAAGGCTCGCCGGAGGCGACGCCAGAGATCGCAGGGCCGGCACAGACGACCGCGCCGCCTGAGACGCCGCAGCCGCCGCAGGCCGCGGGCCCGCCGGAAACGGCGGAGCCCCCGGACCCGCCGGAGCCCGCGGGGCCGCCGAAGCCCACGGGGCGGCCGAAGCCCACGGAGCCACCGGTGCCGCCGGAGAGAGTGGCCAGGACTCCGGCGCGTCCGACCCAGGCACCATCACCTTCGATTCGAGCGACCGAGCCGCGCGTCGAATCGCCCGGCCCGCCGGCGCGAACGGCTCGGGCGTCGTCCCGACAAGTCGAGCCCCCTGCGTCGCCAGCCGAGACGCCGGAGACACGTCCCCGGATTCCCTTCGTGGAGACGGTCGCGATCCGGCGCAGCGAGCGCGAGCTCCTAAACGAGGAGGTCGAGGACTGGATTCGCGACGCGGCGCGCGGCGAGCGCTTCGAGCCGACCGTCGTGTGGGAGCACGACGGACACGAGTACACGGCCACGTTCACGCGGCTGCCGGCCGAGGGCAGCATGGACCTCGAGGAAGCGATCGTTGCGATCAGCACAGAGCGGAACGGATCGAGATTCTCGACACAGATGCGCCTCCGGCGCCTCGCGTTCTCCCATTTCGCGCAGTTCGTCGACCAGTGGGATCCCGACGTGCAGATCCACGACGACGAGATCGGCGGGCGGTTCCATTCGAACTCGGAGATCTACGTTTCGAGCGAAGGCGGCGTGAAGCCGCTCTTCCGCGGCAAGGTGACGACCGCGCGCGGCGTCAGCTCACCGAGCTCGAGCCGCCGCATCGTGCGCCGCGACATGTTTCTCGGCGGCCTCGAGACGAGAGCCGGACGCATTCCGTTGCCGAAGCCCTTCGAGAGTCTCGGCGTTGACAAGCGCGACGACGGCGCGGCGCATGTTTTTTCCAAGGACACCGCGATCACGTTCTACGCGGACGGCAGCTACGGCTTTCGGCCCGTGGAGTCCGGCGGCGCGGAGCAGCGCCGAGCCCTGCCGGCCGAGCCGGTCCTGATCGCCGGCGCCGAGGACGTCGTGCTGCACGTGGAGGGCGTCGTGAACGGCCAGGTGCTCGTGTACGCACCGAAGGAGATCGTGATCGACGGCGATCTCGTCTACGCGGCCGATCCTCGGCGGTTCCCGGATTCCGACGACTACTTGGGTCTCGTCTCCGACGGGAACGTCGAGGTCGCGCCACCCGACGTGACGGGGCCGGGGGACCTCGAGATCGACGCGGCGATCTACGCGAAGCGGCGCTTCGTCATCGACCGCTATCGCCATCGCGAACGGGCGACGCTCTCCATCTACGGCAGCCTCACCGCGGGGTCGCTTTCGGCGACCGAGCCGCGATACCGCACGAGGCTCGAGTTCGATCCCCGCCTAGAGGAGGTTCGTCCGCCCCGCTTTCCGATGACCGGCCGCTTCGAGGTCGCGTCGTGGAACGGCGAATGGACGGTCGAGCCGACCGCGGAGCCCACGCTCGCGATCGAGTGACGAGCCTAGTCGACGCGCCGGACGCGAATCGCTCGGCCGCCGTCGTCCGGCACCAAAAAGTGGCTACCGAGCGCGCCCGGGCGAATCTGTGCGGCGAACGGCGTATCGGGCGTGCTGAAGCGGCGCCCGTCGATCTGCACCCAGAACTCCCCGTCGTCGGTCGTGAAGACCGCGCCGTCTCGGCGGGGCCGGACCTCGACGATCGTGACGGGCACGACGCCGGCCTCCTCGTCGTTCGCGGCCGCGGATGCCGCCGATGCCGCCTGTGCGCGTTCCTCCGCCGTATCAGGAACGCTTCGCTCCGCCGGCTCACGGACGCCTCGCTCCGCTGCGTCGCGGACGCCTCGCTCCGCCGGCGGCCGCGACGGCTCGGCCGACCGTTGCCGGTCGCGCTCTACGCCCGAGCGGGCCGGCGTCGGCTCCGACGCTTGCGGCTCCCCTGGCTCCGCGCCTCGCGCACGGCCCAGTGCACGGTCGTAGCAGTCGAGCCGCGCCGCCTCGTCCGTGATCGCTGCGCACTCGCGCGCGGCGTCGAGAACCTCTTGCGCCTCCGCTGCCGTCGCGACCAGAAGCGCCGGGGCGATCAGCACCCCGAGCGCGCCGTTTCGACGCCGCCCTTCGCCGCGGCTCGGAAAGATTTTCGGCAACGCTTCGACCCTCCCCGGCCGGCTCCCCCCGGGCCGTGCACCTCGCCGTCGGCTTGCCGACGACCGGTGCCCATGTTGAACCAGGATGCGTCTCCGCAAAAGTCCCACGAACCGCTGCAGTCCATGGCGTTTCCGGCGACCGGCCCTTGTTCTCCTCTCCGTGCACGATGCCGGCAGCGACGACGACCTCGCTCACTCGGGCCGCCTGCCGGTGCGACTCGGACGTCGCACTCGGACGGGCGGATCGATCCGCTTCAACCGAGGCCCGGCGGTACCGGACCGATCCCCTATCGCCGCTCGACGCCCTCGGTCGCCGTCGATCAGCTTGGCCACCGCAGTGCGGCGGTTGATTCCACGGAGCAGCGACTCGAACGGTGCCCCCGGCCGCCGGCGTCTTTTGGGTATCGCCGACCCGCTCCTTCGCGCGATGGCTCTTGATTTTACGTGCCTTTTCGATCACTATACTGGCAATTTATATAGTATAAGGACGGGTTATGGCAGCATCGGCAGCGACGCCCGATTCAAGCTGCGTGATCCCGCGCGAGCCGCTCCCGGAGGAGCTGCGGGCCGGAGGCGCTCGGGCGGGAGATGGTGGAGCTGTGCGCGCACATCAGCGCGGCGGAGGCGCGCTTTCTCGAGCGGCTCGCGGAGTTCGATCGCGAGCAGCTCTGGAAGTGGCTCGGCTGCCACAGCGCGGCGCAGTGGCTGA